>NZ_JASCAM010000012.1:0-195257 GCF_029967835.1 Enterobacter sp. V87_3
GTGCGTTATCGATCTGGTCGAATGCGCGAGCAGAACCACCGTAGGTCTTAGCCAGAACGGTAGTGATTGCAGCGGTCAGAGTAGTTTTACCATGGTCAACGTGGCCGATAGTACCAACGTTGACGTGCGGTTTTGTACGTTCAAATTTTTCTTTAGACACGGCTATATTCCTTACTATAGTGCTCTCCCCTTCGGAGAGAGCACGGGACTTAGGTTTTAATCCTGTGGATTACTTACCACGGGCTTCGATAACGGCCTGAGCAACGTTGTTAGGCGCATCATCATACTTCAGGAATTCCATAGTGTATGATGCACGACCTTTGGTCAGAGAACGCAGCTGAGTTGCATATCCGAACATTTCAGACAGCGGAACTTCAGCATGGATCTTAACGCCAGTTACTTCGGATTCCTGACCGCGCAGCATACCGCGACGACGGCTCAAGTCACCGATAACGTCACCGGTGTTCTCTTCAGGAGTCTCTACTTCAACCTTCATGATTGGCTCAAGCAGAACTGGTTTCGCTTTTTTAAAGCCTTCTTTAAAGGCAATAGACGCAGCCAGTTTAAACGCCAGTTCAGAGGAGTCAACGTCGTGGTAAGAACCGAAGTGCAGACGAACACCCATGTCAACAACCGGGTAACCAGCCAGAGGACCAGCTTTCAGCTGCTCCTGGATGCCTTTGTCAACGGCAGGGATGTATTCACCAGGAATTACACCACCTTTGATGTCGTTGATGAACTCGTAACCTTTAGGGTTAGAGCCCGGCTCCAGTGGGTACATGTCGATCACAACGTGACCGTACTGACCGCGACCACCAGACTGCTTAGCGTGTTTACCTTCAACATCGGTAACTTTCGTGCGAATCGCTTCGCGGTAAGCTACCTGAGGTTTACCCACGTTCGCTTCAACGTTGAATTCACGCTTCATACGGTCAACGATGATGTCCAGGTGCAGTTCACCCATACCAGCGATGATGGTCTGGTTAGATTCTTCATCAGTCCATACGCGGAATGATGGGTCTTCTTTAGCCAGACGGCCCAGAGCCAGACCCATTTTTTCCTGGTCAGCTTTGGTTTTTGGTTCAACGGCGATAGAGATTACCGGCTCTGGGAATTCCATACGCTCCAGAATGATCGGGTGATCTGGGTTACACAGAGTGTCACCAGTAGTCACGTCTTTCAGACCGATTGCTGCAGCGATGTCGCCCGCACGAACTTCTTTGATCTCTTCACGTTTGTTAGCGTGCATCTGTACGATACGGCCAAAACGTTCACGCGCCGCTTTCACGGAGTTCAGGATGGTGTCACCGGAGTTAACCACACCAGAGTAAACGCGGAAGAAGGTCAGGTTACCCACGAATGGGTCGGTAGCAATTTTGAACGCCAGTGCAGAGAACGGCTCGTCATCACTTGCGTGACGCTCAGCCGGAGTATCTTTACCGTCGTCCAGGATGCCGTTGATCGCAGGAACGTCAACCGGGGATGGCAGGTAATCGATTACCGCATCCAGCATCGCCTGAACACCTTTGTTCTTGAACGCAGAACCACAGGTTACCAGGATGATTTCGTTGTTCAGAACGCGCTGACGCAGAGCTTTCTTGATCTCTTCTTCAGTCAGTTCTTCACCACCCAGGTATTTTTCCATCAGCTCTTCAGAAGCTTCCGCTGCGGACTCGATCAGGTTCTGGTGCCATTCGTCAGCCAGGTCCTGCATGTCTGCTGGGATATCTTCATAAGTGAAGGTAACGCCTGCGTCTTCTTCGTTCCAGTTGATGGCTTTCATTTTCACCAGGTCGATAACGCCGGTGAAAGCTTCTTCAGCACCAATTGCCAGCTGCAGCGGAACAGGGTTCGCGCCCAGACGGGTTTTGATCTGACCAACAACTTTCAGGAAGTTAGCACCCATACGGTCCATTTTGTTAACGAACGCGATGCGTGGAACTTTATATTTGTTCGCCTGACGCCATACGGTTTCAGACTGTGGCTGAACACCACCAACTGCGCAATAAACCATTACCGCGCCGTCAAGAACACGCATGGAACGTTCTACTTCGATGGTGAAGTCAACGTGCCCTGGGGTGTCGATGATGTTTACGCGATGCGGTTCGTACTGCTTAGCCATACCTGACCAGAATGCAGTAGTCGCTGCGGAGGTGATAGTAATACCACGCTCCTGCTCCTGTTCCATCCAGTCCATGGTGGCTGCGCCGTCATGAACTTCACCGATTTTATGGTTTACACCGGTGTAGAACAGAATACGTTCGGTAGTAGTGGTTTTACCGGCGTCGATGTGCGCACTGATACCGATGTTACGGTAGCGTGCGATGGGTGTTGTACGAGCCATTTGATTCCTCGTTTATATCTTTAGGCGTTCAGTTAAGTAACCCAGAGCGGGCGGCTTCTCTGAAGCGCCCGCCTGGTGACTATGACTCCGAAGGGATTACCAACGGTAGTGTGCGAACGCCTTGTTGGCTTCTGCCATACGGTGAACGTCTTCACGTTTCTTAACTGCAGTACCTTTGTTGTCTGCAGCATCAGAAAGTTCGTTCGCCAGACGCAGAGCCATGGATTTATCACCGCGTTTACGAGCAGCTTCAACGATCCAACGCATTGCCAGAGCATTACGACGAACCGGACGAACTTCAACTGGAACCTGGTAAGTAGAACCACCAACGCGGCGAGACTTAACTTCTACAGTCGGGCGCACGTTGTCGAGAGCGACTTCGAAAGCTTCCAGTTCATTTTTACCAGAACGCTGAGCCAGGGTCTCAAGCGCGCTGTATACGATTGCTTCTGCAGTAGATTTTTTACCATCTACCATCAGGATATTTACAAATTTTGCCAGCAGTTCTGATCCGAACTTCGGATCTGGAAGAATTTTACGCTGACCAATGACGCGACGACGTGGCATGGGAATACTCCGTTGTTAATTCAGGATTGTCCAAAACTCTACGAGTTTAGTTTGACATTAAGATAAATCAGTTTGGCCTTACTTAACGGAGAACCATTAAGCCTTAGGACGCTTCACGCCGTACTTGGAGCGAGCCTGCTTACGGTCTTTAACACCAGAGCAGTCAAGCGCACCACGAACGGTGTGGTAACGAACACCCGGAAGGTCTTTAACACGACCGCCACGGATCAGGATCACGGAGTGCTCCTGCAGGTTGTGACCTTCACCACCGATGTAGGAAGTCACTTCAAAACCGTTAGTCAAACGCACACGGCATACTTTACGCAGTGCGGAGTTTGGTTTCTTAGGAGTGGTGGTATATACACGAGTACATACGCCACGTTTCTGCGGGCAGGCTTCCAGCGCAGGCACGTTGCTTTTTGCAACTTTGCGAGCGCGTGGTTTGCGTACCAGCTGGTTAACTGTTGCCATTAAATAGCTCCTGGTTTTAGCTTTTGCTTCGTAAACACGTAATAAATCGACCTCATACAATATGAGGACGCGAAATTTTAGGGCCACGTCGAAAAGGTGTCAAGAAATATACAGCGATCTCAAATCACCAGTTCATTTGACTGGCATGCTTCACAGTAAGATTGACGAAATCAGTATAGCCAACCACGTCAATTTTGGCTGAAATTTGACCAGTAAGACCTCGCGCATCCAGATCGTCTTTAAGCGCAGAGAGGGATATGGGGGCATTGCTGAGAATTTCAACGAAGCGACTGCCGTCGAGCGCGGCGATGACCCCATCCTGTATCAGCAGGAGATCATCACCTTCGCGCAGCATGCTCAGTAGCGCGTCGATATCACATTGCCAGGGTGAATGACTCAGGGTATGGAGCATGACGGCCTCAGAAAGTCAGAACAGTATCATAGTGAGAAAGGTGGTCGCGCAGCGCACCGGATGGCAGGATCGTCGCATCCAGCACGAAAGGCGTCTTGTCATTGAGTCCGCGAGCGGCTAATGAATCCGCGCACACATAATAAGTATCAATGTAATAGAGCGGCAGCACCTTAAAGGTCGCGATGTAATCGCGCGCGAGGATAGCCTGCGGGTGTTGGCCTGCCAGCAGCTGGAAAACCCCGTCGCCCAAAAAGAACACGCCGATATCTTCCGTTAAAGCTGACGTCGCCAGTAACGCATCCAGCCCTTCTCTGCCTGACGTGCTCCCGTGGGGTACAGAGGTAAATACAAAAGCGACACGTTTCATCAGAATTGCACCACTCTGTCGCAGGTCAGCGCAGCCTGCGCCAACGCGCCCAGGCCACTGAGAGAAAATCCAGGCTGCAGGTTCGCGCCAGGTAACCCAAGACGTTCGGCTTCTGCGGCATCGGTAATGCCGCGGCGCAGCGCGGCGGCCACGCAGATGTGCAGCTCAACGCCCTGAGTTTCATTTAACGCCTGCCAGGCACGCACCAGGTCAAACTCATCGTTCGCCGGCGACGTAAACCGGTTGGCGTTATAGACCCCTTCCCGATAGAAAAAGACGCTCGCCAGTTCGTGCCCGGCTTCAATGAGCGCATGGGCGAACTGCAACGCGCTGCTGGCCTGCTGGGTGCCGTATGCCGGGCCTGTCACCATTAACGCAAAACGCATTACTTATCTTGCCCTGCGAAATCACCGCTTTTGAATTGACGGATGTACAGATAAACGGTGTGCTTAGAGATATTCAGACGGTCGGCCACCTGGTTAATGGCATCTTTGATATCGAAAATCCCTTTCTCGTAGAGATTCAGCACGATCTGACGATTCTTGGCGTTGTTGGAGACGTTGCGATCGGCATTCACCTCTTCGATAGTGAACTCCAGCGTCTGGGTCACAAGATCTTCAACCGATGAGGCAAAGTTCACGGACGAGCCAACGTCTGGCGTTTCCGGCGGAACGAAGGTGCTCATAATTTGCGAGAACGGCACATCAAGGTTCATGTTGATGCACAGCAGCCCGATAACGCGGTGCTCGCGGTTGCGAATGGCGATGGTTTCAGATTTCATCAACACGCCGCTTTTGGCGCGGGTGAAATAGCATTTAGAGACGCTGCTGTCCGCGCCGGTCATATCATGCAGCATACGCAAAGCAAGGTCGGTGATGGGCGAACCAATTTTACGGCCGGTATGTTCACCGTTCGCAATACGGATGGCGGAACACTTCAAATCTTGCAAGGAGTGCAAAACGATTTCGCAATGGGACCCAATGAGCATCGCTAACCCGTCCACCACCGCTTCGTAGGATTTCAGAATATCGAAGTCGGTCTGATCGAAAGGACGTTGATCCAGCAAATCAAGCTCACTGGTTTCGTTGGTTAAAAGCGACCTGGACATGAAAAAAACACTCCTTTTCAGGAGCCTGTCGTTACGTTGTCAGGGCAGGCTCATTATCTACACGGACAACTAAATTAATACAGCGTGTATAACGCTTTCCAGTGTTAATTATATCTGCCCCACAATAAAAAAACCGCCGCCTTAAAGGCGGCGGCGTTTATCGCATTACTTCTTCGCGTCTGCTGCTGCTTTTTGGTCAGCTGCAGCGTCTGGTTTCGCATCCGCTTTCGGAGCCGGTTTGATGTCCAGCAGCTCTACATCAAAGACCAGCGTAGAGTTGGCAGGGATACCCGGAACACCCGTTTTGCCGTAAGCCAGATCCGGTGGAATGACCAGCTTGATTTTACCGCCTTTCTTGATGTTCTTCAGGCCTTCAGTCCAGCCAGGGATAACACCATCCAGACGGAAGGAGAGCGGTTCACCACGGGTATAGGAGTTATCGAACTCTTTACCATCGGTCAGCGTACCTTTGTAGTTAACCACTACGGTATCGCTGTCTTTCGGAGACGCGCCGGTACCTTCTTTCTCTACTTTATACACCAGGCCGGTAGAGGAGGTTTTTACGCCTTTTTCTTTAGCAAAGGCATCGCGGTAGGCTTTACCTTTTGCTTCGTTATCTTTCGCATCTGCTTCCATTTTGGTCTGAGCTGCGCCTTTCACGCGTGCTTCAAACGCCTGCAGAGTTTGCTCGATTTCCTGGTCAGACAGTTTGCTCTTGTTGGCAAACGCATCCTGAACACCCGCGATCAGCTGAGTTTTGTCCAGTTTGATGCCCAGTTTTTCTTGCTCTTTCAGAGAGTTTTCCATGTAACGACCCAGAGACGCGCCGAGTGCATAGGCGGATTTCTGGTCGTCATTTTTAAACGCCGCTTTGCTGTCTGCAGTCGCAGCAGGCTTCGCAGCAGTATCAGCAGCGAAAGACAGCGGTGCGTTCAGCGCAACGGCCATCGTGGTCGCCAGCAGCGTAACTTTAAACAGTGATTTCATCCATATCTCCAGGGCCTGGGGACTCTCACCCCAGCATTAAACGTAAATGAGTGACGTACTATAAATCGTTGCGGAAGAAATCTACAGACAGACACTTCCAATTCTCGCCTCTTTTCAGACTATTTTTGTTTAAATAAGTTTCTTGCCAAGGGGATGGATACTGTACTTAAGGATAAACTCAGTTAAACTTCGCCGCCGCTGGCCCACGAAAGCGTTAGATATAAACGAGGTGAATGATGAAGGACACAATGATTGAAGCGAGACTGGCTGAACTGGAAAGCCGCCTGGCTTTTCAGGACATCACCATCGAAGAGCTTAACCAGACGGTGACTGCGCACGAACTGGAAATGGCAAAACTCAGGGACCTGATGCGACTGCTCACTGAAAAGGTGAAGGCCACGCAGTCATCGCACATTGCCTCTCAGTCTGAAGAGACGCCCCCACCTCATTATTGAGGCGTAAAAAAAGCGGGATAACAATCCCGCTTTTTTATTTTCCGCGTATCGGAATTAATGGCAGCCGCAGCCACCATTGCCGCCGCAACCACCTTTACCGTGGTCGTGACCATGGTCGTGATCGTGGCCGTGACCACCGCAGCAGCCGTCATGACCGTGATCGTGGTCATGGTCGTGACCGTTCGCACCGTGAACGTGGCCATGAGCCAGTTCTTCTTCGGTTGCTTCACGTATCGCAACAACTTCAACGTTGAACTTCAGGTTCTGGCCAGCCAGCATGTGGTTGCCGTCAACCACAACGTGGTCGTCTTCAACTTCAGTGATCTCAACCGGTACTGGACCCTGGTCAGTTTCAGCCAGGAAGCGCATGCCAACCTGCAGCTCGTCAACGCCCATGAACACGTCTTTAGGAACGCGCTGAACCAGGTTGTCGTCGTACTGGCCGTAAGCGTCGTTTGCGCCAACAGCAACGTCAAATTTATCGCCAACTTCATGACCTTCCAGCGCGGTTTCCAGGCCGGAGATCAGGGAACCGTGACCATGCAGGTAGTCCAGCGGCGCACTCACCGGAGACTCATCAACCAACACACCGTCTTCTGTACGTACCTGATAGGCCAGGCTGACCACCAGGTCTTTTGCTACTTTCATGATATCTCCTGAGCGTGGGAAAATTACTGGCGCAGATTGTAGCGGAAATCTGCACCCGTGTACCCTTTAGCTTAAAAAAACTCAGGGCATATCGCTAGTCCGGATGAAAAATGCCGATCACTTGCTCTTCTTTGCGAACGTGATCGCGGGCCTCTTTGTCAGCCTCGCGCATCTGATGGCCGCACTTAACACACTCAACAATATCGATATTATTTTCACGCCACATGGCCAGCGTATCTTGCGCCTGGCAGGATGGGCATTTTGCGCCCGCGATAAAGCGTTTACGTACAGCCATCTTTCGTTACCCTTTATTCAAATTCATCCCAGCCGTCGAGCTGGCGTCGTTCCTGCTGCATCTCGCGCTGAAAAATTTCTTCCAGCTCGCGACGCGCTTCCCGCACGCGGGAGATCTGCGCCGTATCTGAATGCACCGGCATCAGCTCGCGCAGCATACGCATATCAAGCCTGCGGAAGTGCATCTGTGCGCGCTGGGCCTGGTGAGGATGCATCCCCAGCGACACCAGCGCTTTACGCCCCAACTCCAGGGCGCTTGAGAAGGTTTCGCGGGAGAAGTGTTTCACACCCGCCTGCAAAAGTTCGTGAGCTTCCACACGTCCGCGCGCACGCGCCAGAATGTGCAGGTGCGGGAAATGCTGCTGGCACAGTTCCACCAGCTTCATCGTGTCTTCCGGATCGTTACAGGTGATAACGATCGATTCCGCCGCTTCCGCACCAGCAGAGCGCAGCAGTTCAAGCTGCGTGGCATCGCCGTAGTAAACCTTATAGCCATATTTTCGCATCAGGTTCACCGCGCTGATATCCCGCTCCAGTACGGTGATACGCTTTTTGTTGGCCATTAACAGGCGGCCAATCACCTGCCCGAAGCGACCAAAACCCACGATAATCACCTGCGGTTTATCGTCCTCCACCCACGGGGTTTCCGCTTCGTCGTCCACCGGGTTCAGGCGGCGCGACAGCAGTTTATCGACCAGCTTCATCAGCAGCGGCGTGGTCATCATCGACAGCGTCACCGTCACCAGCAGCAGCGCCATCTGGTCGTCTTTAAACAGCTTCTGCGACGATGCCGTCGAGAACAGCACAAACGCGAATTCACCGCCCTGGCTCAGCACGCTGGCGAACTGCATTCTCTCCGAACTGCGCAGCCCGTAAATGCGCGCCAGCACATACAGCACCAGCGTTTTCACCGCCACCAGCACGGCCACGCTCATTATCACCCACAGCAGATGGGTATAGAGCACGCCAAGGTTGAGCGCCATGCCCACCGAAATAAAGAACAGCCCTAACAGCAGGCCTTTGAATGGATCGATGGCCGTTTCCAGTTCGTGGCGGTACTCACTTTCCGCAAGAAGTACGCCTGCGATAAACGTCCCGAGCGCCATCGACAGCCCCAGCGCATCCATAAACAGCGCCGAGCCAAGTACCAGCAGCAGCGTCGCGGCGGTAAACACCTCGCGCACGCCGGAAGCGGCAATAAACCGAAACACCGGGCGTAATAAAAAGCGTCCACCAATCAACATGCCCGCAAAGGCGAGCACCTTCATGGAGATTTTCACCCAGTCGAAACTGTCGTCACCCGATCCCGCGAGCAGCGGCACCAGCGCCAGTGCCGGGATAACCGCCAGGTCCTGGAACAGCAGCACCGAAAAGCCCAGCTGGCCTGCTTCGTTGCGGTTCATGCCTTTATCGCGCATCAGCTGCAGCGCCATCGCGGTGGAGGACATCGCCAGCCCGATCCCGCCAATGACGGCGGCCTGCCACGAAAAGTCCGTCAGCATCAGCAGCACGGCAAGTATCGCGGCGCTGCATAACACCTGCGCGGCCCCCACGCCGAAGATTGAGCGCCGAAGCTGCCACAGCTTGGACGGGTTCAGCTCAAGGCCGATGATGAACATCAGGAACACCACGCCCAGCTCGGAGAAGTGGAGGATTTCATCCACATCGCTGATGAATCCCAGCCCCCAGGGGCCGATAGCGATACCCGCCAACAGATAGCCCAGCACCGCACCGATGCCGATCCGGGCAGCCAGCGGCACGGCAACGACCGCCGCAAATAAAAAGAGCACGCCGGCTAACAGTAAATTGGAACCTTCCATCAGCGTCCTCCCGCCTGAATCGGCGATGCCAGCCAGTCGCCATACGCTTTGGCATGGCTCGCCAGCGCCTTCGGATCCTGACGTCGCGCCCAGTAGACAATAATTGGGTTCAGCCAATGCATACGGCACATCGCCGCGGTCAGCTCAAACGGGCGCAGGATATCGCTCATCGGATAGCGGTTGAGACCATCGTGACGGTAGGCGCTTTCCGGCTCCCCGGTGGTAATCACGCTACGCCAGTACTTTCCCGCGAGCTGGTTGCCCCCTACCCCACTTGAAAAGCCCCGGCTGAGCACGCGGTCCAGCCACTCTTTCAGCAGCGCCGGGCAGCTATAGGTATAAAGCGGATGCTGGAACACGATAACGTCATGCTGACGCAGCAGTTCCTGCTCGTGGGGAATATCAATAAAGAAATCAGGATAGTGCGCGTAGAGATCGTGCACTGTTACGTTGCTGAGCTGTGTCGCCGGCTTAAGCAGCACCCGGTTCGCCACCGAGTCCTGAGATTCCGGATGGGCATACAGCAGCAGCACTTTGGCTGTCTGAGACATCATTCCCCTCCCGGTCCTGTTTCTGTTTTTGTGTATCGTTGTTGTTTTGGGCTACCATGGCGGCCCGGTGCGGCGGCAAATGGTCCACACCTTACATTATCATAATGACAAATTAACATAGTCGGAACATACGGCGCTTCTATGATTGTTTTCTCCTCGTTACAAATTCGTCGCGGCGTGCGCGTCCTGCTGGACAACGCCACTGCCACCATCAACCCTGGCCAGAAGGTCGGGCTGGTCGGCAAAAACGGCTGCGGTAAATCCACCCTGCTGGCGCTGCTGAAAAACGAGATTAGCGCTGACGGCGGGAACTTTACCTACCCCGGAAACTGGCAGCTCGCCTGGGTTAACCAGGAGACGCCCGCGCTGAGCGAACCGGCGCTCGACTATGTGATTGACGGCGACCGCGAATACCGCAAGCTGGAAGCGGAGCTCAATGCCGCAAACGAGCGCAACGACGGCCACGCCATCGCCACCGTTCACGGCAAGCTGGACGCCATCGACGCGTGGACCATCCGCTCCCGCGCCTCCAGCCTGCTGCACGGCCTCGGCTTTAGCAACGACCAGCTCGAACGCCCGGTGAGCGACTTCTCCGGCGGCTGGCGTATGCGCCTTAACCTGGCGCAGGCGCTGATTTGCCGCTCTGATTTACTGCTGCTTGATGAACCGACCAACCACCTCGATCTCGATGCGGTTATTTGGCTGGAGAAGTGGCTCAAGAGCTATCAGGGCACTCTGATTCTGATTTCCCACGACCGCGACTTCCTCGATCCGGTGGTGGATAAAATTATCCATATCGAACAGCAAACGATGTTCGAATACACCGGCAACTACAGCTCCTTCGAGCGCCAGCGCGCAACGCGTCTTGCCCAGCAACAATCGATGTATGAAAGCCAGCAGCAGCGCGTGGCGCACCTGCAGAGCTTTGTCGATCGTTTCAAAGCGAAAGCTTCGAAGGCCAAGCAGGCGCAAAGCCGCATTAAGATGCTTGAACGCATGGAGATGATTGCGCCTGCGCACGTCGATAACCCGTTCCACTTCAGCTTCCGCGCGCCGGAGAGCCTGCCGAACCCGCTGCTGAAGATGGAAAAGGTCAGCGCTGGCTACGGCGAGCGTACGATTCTCGACTCTATCAAGCTCAACCTGGTGCCGGGTTCACGTATTGGTCTGCTGGGGCGTAACGGTGCCGGTAAATCAACGCTGATCAAACTGCTGGCGGGCGAGCTTAACCCGGTCAGCGGCGAAATCGGTCTGGCAAAGGGCATTAAGCTTGGCTACTTCGCCCAGCACCAGCTGGAATTTTTACGCGCGGATGAATCGCCGATTCAGCACCTGGTGCGGCTGGCACCGCAGGAGATGGAGCAGAAGCTGCGCGACTACCTCGGCGGGTTTGGTTTCCAGGGTGATAAAGTCACCGAGAATACCGAGCGCTTCTCCGGGGGTGAAAAAGCCCGTCTGGTGCTGGCGCTGATCGTCTGGCAGCGTCCGAACCTGTTGCTGCTTGATGAACCAACCAACCACCTGGATCTCGACATGCGTCAGGCGCTGACCGAAGCGCTGATTGAGTTCGAAGGCGCGCTGGTGGTTGTCTCGCACGATCGTCACCTGATCCGCTCCACCACGGACGATCTCTATCTGGTGCACGACGGCAAGGTCGAACCGTTCGACGGTGACCTGGAAGACTATCAGCAGTGGCTGACGGACGTGCAGAAGCAGGAAAACCAGCCGGACGAGTCGGCAAAAGACAACGCCAACAGCGCGCAGGCGCGTAAAGACCAGAAGCGCCGGGAAGCGGAACTGCGCACCCAGACGCAACCGCTGCGTAAAGAGATCGCGCGCCTGGAAAAAGAGATGGAAAAGCTCAACGCCACGCTTGCGGCCGTTGAAGAGAAGCTGGGCGACAGCGAGCTGTACGATCAGAGCCGCAAGGCCGAGCTGACGGACTGCCTGCAAACCCAGGCCAAAACCAAATCCAGCCTCGAAGCGTGTGAGATGGCGTGGCTGGACGCCCAGGAACAGCTGGAAGCGATGCTACAGGCCGACTAAACCGCCGGGAGGAGTATGAGTTTCGATACCACGAGCGACATTACATTTCGCAAGCTCAGCATCTTCATGACGTTCATGGAGAAGGGCAATATCGCGCGTACCGCCGAAACTCTGGGCCTCAGCGGCGTCAGCGTGCACCGCGCGCTACACACCCTGGAAGAGAACGTGCGCTGCCCGCTCTTCACCCATAAGGGGCGCAACCTGATTGCGCTCCCCTCCGCCTGGACGCTGCTGGAGTATTGCCAGGAGGTGATGCAGGTCATGGCGCGCGGCGTGGAAGAGTCCCGTAAAATTGCCGGTATAGGTCAGGGGCGGCTGCGCGTCGGCACGCTTTACTCGCTAACGCTGGAGACCGTACCGCGCCTGATCATGGGCATGAAGCTGCGCCGTCCGGACCTGGAGATGGACCTGACGATGGGCTCCAACGAAACGTTGCTGCATATGCTGGACGAGGGTTCGCTGGACGCGATTTTAATCTCCATTTCCGAAAGCGATATCGATCGTAACAGTCTTGAAGTGCTTCCCCTGTTCCACGACGATATTTTCCTTGCCGCACCTGCGTCTGCGTCCCTCAACACCGGCGAGCTGGCCGACCTGCGTGATTATAAAGATCAGAAATTCGTCGCGCTGGCAGAAGGGTTCGCCACCTACGCCGGGTTCCAGGAAGCGTTCCACATCGCCGGATTCGAGCCGGAAATCGTCACGCGCGTGAACGACATTTTCTCTATGTTGAGCCTGGTGCAGGCGGGCGTCGGTTTTACGCTGATGCCGGGCAGGATGAAGAAAGTGTATGAGAACTCGGTGCAGCTACTGAAGCTGGCGCAGCCGTATCAGATGCAGCAGTTGATCGCCATCGTCTTTGCCCGCAACCGCGAGCAGGATCCCAGCCTGCGCGCACTGGCCGCCGAAGGGCGGATGTATGCGCGAAGCCTCACGGTAGATGCCTCGGCCCCGTAAGCGTAGTGCATTCCCCCTGTTCCAGGGTTCACTAAAACTGAACGCCACGCGATGCGCTGAAATGGCGAGTGTATTTTACGAACTGGATTACCTGGAATATGACCCGCGCCCCCGTTATCAACATTTCCCCCTCCCGAGCAACGGAACGGCGTTTAGTTGGGTATGAACCAGATGCCATCGTTCCACGCATGACGACGATTTTTGTTAAATGAGTACAGCCGATGAGAAGAGAAGAGTTTGAGGTGGTTGTGTTAGCTGAAGATTTGCCGGAGGAAGGGTTAACCAAAGGTATGCTGGGTGCCATAGTATTGATACATGAAAAACCCTATCTGGCTTACATGGTTGAATTTGTTGATGATGATGGGCGAACTATTGCGATGCCTTCACTGTTACCCAGCCAGGTGGCAGATTATATCCAACCGAAGTGAGAGGCAGGAACTATTGGGGAAGTGCTCAACAGAAACTGAACGCCACGTTTGACTTATCATCCGTTATCTCTGAATATCCACAAAAATAACATGGCTTAAAGCAGGAACAGGATGTTCACACTCTACATGAAATGGGATGCTGGCTGTGATTTAGCACCGGCTGATATTCAGTTCATCCTCACGCCACGCGATGCACTGGAAATGGCGAGCGTATTTTACGAACTGGATTATCTAAAATATGCCCCTCAAACCCGTTTTCAACATTTCACCATCCCCAAACGTCGTGACGGCGTATACCACCGCTTCGCGGCGCAACCATACAACCGCAAGCACCACACGGAATATGACGGCCTTTATGATGAAGTAAAATGGAATCTGGAGCAGGGCTGGATGGTTGGCGTAAACGCCGCAGAGAAGTGGGACCGTTTCCGCAACCCCTTCTTCTTCGATGACGACGGTAATCTGGTTTATGACTGTTTCATGGACAGCTATAGCGACAGTTTCCAGCGGGAAGTACGGAATATTTACGAGCATTGCCTGAACGCACATCCGGGACGAAAACCCGCTCCGACCATTAAACAGCATGATTCCGATGCTCCCGTACAGCACGCACAGGCCACCAAAACCATCAACAGCAAAGCAGCCGGACGATTACTTGCGGCAGGTGGAATCTACAACGGCAACATTGAAGGCTTTAGGCAAACAGCGGAACAACTTGGTGGTGATGCGCCAGCCGGATACACTGAAGTCATGGACAATAAGGGGCTAATCATTGCTGGCGCTTCTGTCGCTGCGGGACTTGGCCTTAGTCGATTAGGTACGGCAAGTGAGCTTTCTGAACTGGAGAATCTCCATGTTCTTGGAAAGGTCGAGGGTGAATATTCGATGATCAAGCCTGGACCATTGAGTAATAGATTTGCCGAAACTTTCTCAGGAGGTGTATATAAAGAAATAACGCTTTCTGAAGATACAGTTTTCTATCGAGGCGGCCAGAACGGTACTGATTTAGGACGTTTTTTTAGTTACGAGAAACCTCAAGGTATTATCCAAACTCGAATCGATAAAGCAGTTCTGCCTGAATGGCCTGATGGAAGCAAATCAATAATTGATAGTTACTTTGAAGTAGAAATCCCTGCTGGCTCAAAGGTCTATATTGGAAATGTCGGTTACCAAACGGGTTTCTATGCGGGTGGTTCAGAACAGGTTTTAATTCCAGCTCCATGGGATATACCAGGAGTGAAAACACTAGGTTTTGGTAATCTAAAATGAAAGCTAATATTCAGAAATTATTGGTAAAAATAACCCATCTGCTTTCAGTTAGTGGTGAAACGAAATGGGCTGCAACATTTGAGAATTTCAGCAAGGACCTGGAGGTAGATTACGACACAACGTTAATCAAGATTAAACGTACATTCGGTGGCGCTGGGTCATTTAATGACGTAGTTTTACATCAAAACGGTCAAATGTTAACTAGTAAAAACAGAGAGTTAAACATACTGCAGGATCAACTTTATGACGCATTAACAGCAGAAATTGTGCGGACAAGAGGTCATTAAGCGCTTAATGATTGCCCCTGACATCCGTACCCGGCATAACGAAAATGTGCTCAGGAAGCGCTGCTATCATCCACTCTCAACGCTGCTGTGTTCCAGCGTAGTAGAGTTACTCTCCCATTTCAGCTGCCGCATTTTTCACTGTAACGGAGCAAGAACTCGTGCGTGAACCGTGGAGAATACCTGGTGTTAGGATACTGAATAGTGTGAGTTTGAAATGATAAATGAAATAAAGAAAACATTAACCAATATTATTAGCGTACTGCGCTCAAACAATGAGAATGCATGGGCCAAAACCTTTGAGACACTTGGTAGTGAACTTGACGTCGACTGTGAAACTTCAATATACGCATTAAAAAAAGTTTACGGTGGAATGGGGTCTTTTAACGATATTGTTCTTCACAAAAATGGGCTACCGCTCCGTAAAGAGAATGACGAGCTGGAAGATTTGAGCCATAGGCTTTATCAGCAACTTGAGCAGGCAATCGATTTAATAAAAAAAGGGTGTTTACCCTAACACTCATCATCTGCGTCGCTGACGCATGCTCAGGGAGATTTCCACCCTGAGCTATCAGTGCCTAACTTACCTTACGTTTTTCGAAAGCGCCACCGGGCAAAAAACCTACGTACGGAGCCGCCCCGCCAAATGTACCGCTACCTCAACCCCGCTGCGTTCCAGCGAAATAGACTCCCCTTCCCACGCCGCCTGGCGCGTTAAGCAGGTCAATATGCCGCCGGGCGGCATTTCAATAGCCAGTCGCGCGTCGCGTTCGTTGGCGGAAATGACTGCCTCTTGCCAGCGCACGGTGCGGGCCATATTCATCGCCAGATCGTCGGCGATCTTCTCCGGCTGCCACAGCACGCGGCCGGTGCTGCCGCTAAGATACGCTAAGCGTGGGCGAGAGAGCGTCACTTTTTCAAACGCCGCCACCAGCTTCTGCGCCGGCTCCGCCAGCAGCGCGCAGTGCGATGGTACGCTGACCGCCAGTCGTTTGGCCTTGCTCGCCCCTTTCGCCAGCGCGCGCTCGGCTACCTGCGCCATCCCGTCATCGCGTCCGGCGATCACGATCTGCGTTTCGGCGTTCAGGTTCGCAATATAGGTTCCGGTGCCTTCGATAAGCTGTTCCACCTGCGGCAGGGTCAAGCCCATAATCGCCGTCAGGCCATAGCCGTGCGGATACGCCTGCTCCATTAAATCGCCACGCAGCGCGACCAGCCTAAGCGCGTCGGTGAAATCCAGCGCGCCCGCGATAACCGCCGCCGGGTATGCGCCAATGGACAGCCCGCTGACGATATCCGGCGTTACGCCGCGTCGCTCAAGCTCGCGCGCCCAGGCGACACCGGCTATCAGCAGCGAAAGCTGCACCGCGCGGGTATGGGATAACGAAGCTGCGCTATCCAGCGTATCAACCTCCGCCCCCAACACCTCGCGCGCCTGAGCCAGCTCGGTACCCGGCAGGTTTTGCAGCATGCCTTCATGCTGCGTGCCCTGCCCCGGAAAAGTAAACAGTATTTTCATCACGCCTCCCTGTGCCACGGGTCCGTCACCAGACGCGGCCCGCGGCGGGTTTTCAACAGCGTTTTGCCGTCGCGCAGCCACTCCGCCAGCGCAAAGCCGCCCTCGGGCGTATCCACCTGCGTATCTGCCCGGCACAGCGCGCGGCTAAGCTGGGCTTGCCAGGCGGCAAACGTATCGGGGGAGAGAGGCTGCGGAGCGCGGATCAGCAGGTCGAGATCGCTGTCGGCATGGATAACCGGAATGCCGGTTGCCAGCGCGTAGCCGGTGCTGCCGGTAATGCCCCACGACCACGGCCACGGCTGCTGGGAAAGTTGCAGCGCCACCTGAACCGGCGGCTGCGTCACAAAGGGCGAGCGCAGCAGATCGGCCGTTACGCTCAGTGATTCGGGCGTAACCACGCGCGTCACGCGTTCTGGCTTCACCCATCCGGCCGCCCGCTGGTCGCGGCGCAATCCGCGCACGCCAACGGGAATACGGCCTTCGCTATCAACATCACGCCGCACCACTACCGGCAGGCCGGTATGCCAGGCCGCCTTCACCCAGGATTCGGTGATGCCTTCCAGCGCGTCACGCGCGGTAAGCCAGATGAGGTCGTGGGGGCGTAATGTTGTGGTCATGATTACATTCCTGAAGTCAGCGAGATAAACAGTGGCAGCGACAGGATACACAGTACGGAGCTTAACAGCAGCACGGCTTCCGCATCCGGTGACTGCACGCCAAAGCGGTTACCGAACACCACGCCGAAGAAGCCCGCGGACAGCGCAATCATCAGGATAGCGGTGATCGCCACAGACCCGTGCAGACCGAAGATCAAGACGATACCCCAGGCAATCGCAGGCTGGATCAGCAGCTTGGCGATGGTGGAGGTGATCACCATGGTGTTGATCTGCAGCTTACGAGCAGAGAGGATCACCCCGGTCAGGAACAGCGCAGCTGCGGTGGCGGACAGCCCCAGCGGTTTAATCGCCGCGAGAACCAGTTCCGGCATTTTGATGCCGATAGCGGAGAGGATCACCCCCAGCAGCGGACCCATAACGATCGGTTTTTTAATCGAGCGCCACATCAGCACCGGCAGCATGGAGAGGGTTGAGCCGGAGTTATTCCCTTCGGCGCGCGCTTTTTCACGCTCAAGGATCAGCAGGCAGAACGGCGTCATCAGTACGGAGCCGCAGGCGATGGAGACCGCCACGGAGAGCGAGGTAGAAGAACTTTCACCCAGCACGCTGCCCAGGATTGGCAGGCCGAGTGCCGCATAGTTCGGCAGGGCGACGGTCAGCGTCAGCACGGCCGCATCCTGCGGAGATTTTTTAAAGACTTTGGTGGCGAGGAAGTAGATGGCCGCATAGGTTATCCACATCGCCAGAGTCAGCACCAGAATCAGCGGCGACTGGGCCACGATGCCGGTCCACGGCGTTTGCACGGTGGCGCTGAACAGCGCGGCAGGCAGTGCAAAATCCATGACGAAAATATTAAGCAGGGAAACATTTTTGTTATCGACCATCTTTGCCTTACCGGCCCAGAATCCCAGCAGCATGATGACGAAAATCGGTGCAAGAGCATGAACAATTACGTAAGTCATAAATCACCTGTAGTAAAAAAGTTATAGCACTGGCGCGATGTTTATTATTTTCAGGATGCAGCCTCCCGCGTGGGCGCAACGTACGCCCACGGGGTTGTGCATCTGGCAGGTCTCTTTTTACTTACCAGCTGGCCCGCATGCGTTCGCGAACGAGTGCCGAGCTGCGGCGGTTGTCAGCGCCTAAGCGGTTTTTCAGGGTGGCGTCCTGACGCGCGTCGTTGATGGCCTGTTGCAGCGTGGTTTTCACCTGCGCCAGATCGTTATCGGTTGGGGCATCCGGGTTGCTGATGTCCAGCAGACTGGAAAGCAGCCCCAGCGTGGCGTAGTTGCTGATGTCATACGCCATCGGCGGAATGGTGGCCGCCAGTTTTTCCAGCGCCTCCACGGTACGCAGGGTAATACGCGCCGCAGATTCTTTACCCATCGCGTGGATCAGCACGCCTTTGTCGTTAAAGGCGATCAGGCGGTTAGCCTGGTAGCCGTGCGCCAGAAACGCGCCGGACATCGCTTTGCCGACAATCAGGCCAATCACCGGATGACCGGCCAGACGCGCGTTAGCGTAGGCCGCAGCGGCACCGGCCAGCGCCTGGTGAATACCAAACGCCTCTTCACGACGACCATAGGCCTGACTTGGGACGTCAATCACTGCCACAATCGGGCGTTTAACGGCTTTATCGGCATCGGCGGCAACGGTTTCGCTGACCACTTTTGCCAGCGTCCAGCCTTCAAGCAGGCCCACTTCGCCCTGCGCGGCACGCGGATAGTGGTTGTTGGCATCCGGGACGACGGCGACAAAACGCACCGTTTCACCGTTAAGCTCACCGTCTGCGGCCTGCACGGACGGGCAAAGTCCTTCCAGACGTTTGGCGTTCGGGGCGAGGGTTTCCAGCCAGAGTTCGCCACGGCTCATTGAATTACTCATCATTTCACCTCCCGGGCAAAAAGCGCTTTAATCTGTTCGGCATCGGCCTGTTTGCGGGTGTCGAAATTGGTCAGACGGTTCAGGTAATCGTCGTAGTTATCGGTACGGTGTTTCGCCGGCACGCCTTTCGCAATCGCGTCGTTCATTGCCGCTTTCACCGCGTTCACGCCGTCACCCACCAGCGCATCCACCAGGCCGCTTTCATAGCGCACTTCGCCGCCGGTCATGCTCCAGATAAACGGACGGTCACGGGAGTCGTACTCTTCAATCCCCGCTTCCTGTTCGATAACCTGCGGGCCGTTCAGGCCAAGACGCGCTTCGCGGGTCACAATCAGGTAGCTGCACAGCGCTGCGGCGATAGACATCCCGCCGAAGCAGCCCACGGTCCCGGCCACAATGCCGATCACCGGCGTGTAGCGACGCAGATCGACAATCGCGGCATGGATATCGGCAATCGCCGCCAGGCCCAGGTTGGCTTCCTGCAAGCGCACGCCGCCGGTTTCGAGGCACAGCACCGCCTGAGTCGGGATGCCGTTGCGGTTATCTTCCGCCGCCAGCTCCAGCGCCGCCGCCATTTTGGCACCGGACACTTCGCCCATACTGCCGCCCTGGAACGCGCCTTCGATGGCAACTACCACGGCAGGCTGACCGTTGATGGTCCCTTTCGCTACCACCATGCCGTCGTCGGCCTGCGGCACAATCCCCTGCGGCCCCAGCCACGGAGAAATAATGCCTTCAAACGGATCCAGCAGTTCGCGGTAGCTGCCCTCATCCAGCAGCGCCTGCGCACGCTGGCGTGCTTTTAGTTCGATAAAGCTGCTGTCATCACGCATGGCTCACCCCCTCAAAAACCTGTTCGATACGAATGCGCGCCACGCCCGGCGTCGCGCCGAAGTCGTGGATGGTCAGTTTGCCTGCGGGCAGGCTGCTGACGGTTTGCAGGCGGGTAAACAGGGCTTCCCAGCGACCGCGGCTGTTATCGACGGAAGTGGTGATATCAATGGTTAACGTCTGGCCCGGTTCGGCGGCGAAAAGCACCTCCATATCCCCGGAACCGACAACCCCTGCCAGCGCTTTACCGCTTAACGCGCGGCTGGCAGGCATGGTTAATGTGATTTTTTCCATAACATCCTCTTAATGCTTTGAATAAGGCGTTTCGACGCGGTCGAGAAACAGCGTGGCGGCAAGCAGGTCGGCAGCGCCGCCCGGTGAGGCGTTGAGTGCCAGCATCTGACGATCTAACGTTGCCAGCGCCAGTTGGCCTGCGGGCGTGGCACATCCTCCGGCGTTCAGCACGGCGCGGGCGCCGTCCTGCATGGCGTCCAGCCCCTCCATTCCGGCGCGCGACAGCACGCAGGTATCGGTAAGCGACGTCATGATGGCCATCAGCGCGTCGAGCCTCGCCTGCGCTTCGCTGCTGCCGTTAAGTCGGCTCAGACGAAGCTGCGGCAGCGCACGCTGCATAATGTGCGGAAACGCCTGCTGCGCCTCTTCACGCGCGCCCGGCACGCGATAGCGATGCGTGGCGCGTAGCCCTTTGCTGAACACTTTCGGTGCGGCGTCATCCGGCAGTTTTGCCAGCCGGGCGGCAGTGTCTGCGACGGTTTGCGCAGAGGCGTCGCCGCCCTGCATCGCCACCGCGCTGACCAGTAATCCCAGCGCCCAAATCGCACCCCGGTGGGTATTGACCCCGCCGGTTGCATTCATCATCTGCTGCTCGCCTTCGCGGCCAAGCCGCCCGACGGTTTGCCTGAGCGCAACGTCAGCCGGACGCTGCCAGCTTTGCTGCGCCAGCGCCTGAAACGTAGGGGTCAGGCTGTGCGCGGAGCGCTCCATCAGCGCCAGCGTAAGATCGTGGTGCGCGCCGTTCCCCCGACTGTCCACCAGACCGGGTTTCGGGCTTAATCGTGCTTCGTCAATCAGACACTGCGTGGCGGTTCGCGCCAGCCATTCGGCACCGCCTTCAACCTGAATCTGGGGCAGAAGTTTCATTACCAGCTCCGGAATTTCGCAGGTGGGTTATACAGACCGCCGGACCACTCAACGAGGTCAGACACGCTGCCCGCCGCCAGCAGTGAGCGGGTGGCATCGGTGCGGCGAATGCCCATATCTTCCGGGTAAACCACTTTTCCGCTCTGGCGAAGTTCTGCGACGCGTTTGGCGTCTACGCCCAGACCGATATCGGTGATCCCCGCCACGGCGGCAACCATCGCCCGACGCTCTTCCAGATCTTTGGCGCGATAGAGGTAAGCAATCCCCTCTTCGGTCAGGACGTGGGTCACGTCATCGCCGTAAATCATTACCGGTGCCAGCGGCATCCCGGAGGCTTTCGCCACGTCGACGGCATCCAGTTTCTCCACAAAGGTTGGCTTCACGCCTGCCTGGAAGGTTTCCACCATCTGCACGACCAGTTTTTTACCGCGCTGCAGTGGGTCAGGCTCGGTGATCATGTTCAGCCAGGCCGGTGTGGCGTGGCGACGACCGTGCGGATCGTGCCCCATGTTTGGCGCGCCGCCGAAGCCGGAAAGACGCCCGCGGGTCACGGTTGAGGAGTTAGCGTAGCCGTCCACCTGGAGGGTGGAGCCAATAAACATATCCACTGCATACTGGCCTGCCAGCTGGCAGAAGGCGCGGTTGGAACGCATGGAGCCGTCGGCACCGGTAAAGAAGATGTCCGGGCGGGCGCGGATGTACTCTTCCATCCCCAGCTCACCGCCGAAGCAGTGCACGCTTTCCACCCAGCCGCTTTCAATCGCCGGGATCAACGTTGGATGCGGGTTCAGGGTCCAGTGCTTACAGATTTTGCCCTTCAGGCCGAGCTGTTCGCCGTAGGTCGGCAGCAGCAGCTCAATCGCTGCGGTGTTAAAGCCGATCCCGTGGTTGAGGGACTGCACCTGATGTTCCGCGTAGATGCCCTTAATCGCCATCATCGCCATCAGGATGTGTTCCTGTTTGATCAGGCGCGGGTCGCGGGTGAACAGCGGTTCAATAAAGAACGGCTTGTCGGCCACTACCACGTAGTCGATCCAGGAGCCTGGAATATCCACGCGCGGCAGATCGCATTCGTCGTCCACCAGCTCGTTCACCTGTGCGATGACGATCCCGTCGTGGAACGCGGCGGCTTCAACCAGCGCCGGGGTATCTTCGGTGCTCGCCCCGGTATACAGGTTGCCTTTACGGTCCGCTTTGAAACCGGCGATGAGCGCAACGTTCGGAGAAAGATCGACATACAGGCGTGAATAGAGCTCGATGTAGGTATGAATGGCACCGATTTCGAGCTGGCCGTCTTCCAGCAGCTGCGAAATACGCAGGCTCTGGGTGCCGGAGAAAGAGAAGTCCAGTTTGCGGGCGATGCCTTTTTCAAAGATATCCAGATGCTCGCTGCGACCGACGCTTGGCATGATCATATGCAGGTCATGCACGATTTGCGGGTTGACGTCGGCGAGGGAGCGGGAAAGGAAATCGGCCTGTTTCTGGTTGTTACCTTCCAGAACGACTTTGTCGCCAGGCGCGATCAGTTTTTCCAGCATGGCGACGATATCGCCGGTGGGTAGTACCTTGCCCTGCACCGGTACGGATGCCAGACGGCGCGCTTTTTCCGTGCGTCGTGTGTTCCATTGCCGGGTAGGTGTTTGCCCAGATAACATTATTAACCTCCTGATTCAGCACATCATTCTGATTGCTTAACGTTGAGTAAAGTGTGCGCTCTGGTGAGAAAGGCATCAATTAAGCGTAGAGCGTAATCATTAGCCTGAGAGTAATAATCTCAGTAAAGAAATGTGATCGGGATCAGTTCATGTTTCGGAAAAACGGGCTAAACGGGGTACAATTCGGAAGATATCGTAAATAACAGACAATAATTAGCATCGCCGTTATGACCCAAATAATCCCGTCCGACTTTGAGATAGCCGCTGAAGAACGCGCCGAATTCGTGCCTATGCGCGGCGTGGCGAACCCTCATCTGCAAACCATGCTGCCGCGCCTGATCCGTCGCAAGGTGCAGTTCACCCCGCACTGGCAACGGCTCGATTTGCCGGACGGCGACTTTCTGGATCTGGCCTGGAGCGAAGATCCCGATCAGGCGCGCCACAAGCCGCGCCTGGTGGTATTTCATGGTCTGGAAGGCAGCCTGCACAGCCCTTACGCGCACGGGTTAATCCAGGCGGCAAAAGCACGTGGCTGGCTCGGTGTGGTGATGCACTTTCGCGGATGCAGCGGCGAGCCAAACCGTCAGAAACGCATTTATCACTCCGGTGAGACCGAAGACGGCACCTGGTTTTTGCACTGGCTGCGCGACAGTTTCGGCACCGTGCCGACGGCCGCCGTCGGGTATTCGCTGGGCGGTAACATGCTGGCCTGCCTGCTGGCGAAAGAGAGCGACGCGGTTCCGCTGGACGCCGCCGTCATCGTCTCCGCGCCGTTTATGCTGGAGCAGTGCAGCTACCATATGGAAAAAGGCTTTTCCCGGGTCTATCAGCGCTATCTGCTTAACCTGCTGAAGGCCAACGCCGCCCGTAAGCTGAAGGCCTACCCGGACACGTTGCCTATCAGCCTGCAGCAGCTCAAGCGGGTGAAGCGTCTGCGCGAGTTTGATGATCTGATTACCTCAAAAATTCACGGCTTTGCCGACGCGATTGACTATTATCGTCAGTGCAGCGCCATGCCGCTGCTGAATCAAATTACAAAGCCGACGCTGATTATTCACGCGAAGGACGATCCGTTTATGGATCACCACTCCATTCCGTCGCCCGGGCATTTACCGGCAAACGTGCAGTATCAGCTCACCGAGTACGGCGGGCACGTCGGCTTTGTCGGCGGCACGCTGCGTCGGCCAAAAATGTGGCTTGAGACGCGCATTCCTGACTGGTTAACGACTTATCTGGACGGTATAAAATGATTATTCCCTGGCAGGATCTCTCTCCCGAAACGCTCGATAATCTGATTGAAAGCTTTGTATTGCGGGAAGGCACCGATTATGGTGAACATGAACGTTCGCTTGAACAAAAGGTCAGCGATGTAAAACGCCAGCTGAAAAGCGGCGACGTGGTGCTGGTGTGGTCCGAACTGCATGAGACGGTCAATATCATGCCCCGCAACGCGTTTCACGGCTGACCGCTAAACCTTTTCAGTCAGGGAGTTGCTATGTCTGCCAGACATCCGGTTATTGCCGTCACGGGTTCGAGCGGTGCGGGAACCACCACCACCAGCCTCGCCTTTCGCAAGATTTTCGCCCAGCTCAATCTCCGGGCAGCTGAGGTAGAGGGCGACAGCTTTCACCGCTATACGCGTCCGGAAATGGACATGGCCATCCGCAAGGCGCGCGATTTGGGGAAACACATCAGCTACTTCGGCCCGGAGGCGAATGACTTCGGCCTGCTGGAGCAGACCTTTGCGGAATATGGCCTGAGCGGTAAAGGGCAATCCCGTAAATATCTTCATACCTATGACGAAGCCGTACCCTGGAACCAGGTGCCAGGCACCTTTACGCCCTGGCAGCCGCTGCCGGAACCCACCGACGTGCTGTTTTATGAAGGGCTGCACGGCGGCGTGGTCACGCCACAGCACGACGTGGCGCGCCATGTTGACCTGCTGGTGGGCGTGGTGCCGATTGTTAACCTGGAGTGGATCCAGAAGCTGACGCGCGACATCAGCGAACGCGGTCATTCGCGCGAGGCGGTGATGGACTCGGTGGTGCGCTCGATGGAAGATTACATTAACTTCCTGACGCCGCAGTTCTCCCGCACCCATATCAACTTCCAGCGCGTGCCGACGGTAGACACCTCCAACCCGTTCGCCGCCAAAACCATTCCGTCGCTGGACGAGAGCTTTGTGGTCATCCATTTCCGCAATCTGGACGGGATCGACTACCCGTGGCTGCTGGCGATGCTGCAGGGGTCGTTTATTTCACATATCAATACGTTGGTGGTGCCGGGCGGAAAAATGGGGCTGGCGATGGAGTTAATCATGACGCCGCTGGTGCAGCGGTTGATGGAAGGCAAGCAGATCGCGTGAGTTGTTTTGCCCGGTGGCGCTGCGCTTACCGGGCCTACGGTCGTGCTTTTGTAGGGCGGGTCAGCGAAGCGCCACCCGCCAAAAGATTAGGCCTCAATCACTTCATACGAATGGGTAATATTCACCGCTTTCTCAAGCATTAACGCCACAGAGCAGTACTTCTCCGCAGACAGGTCAACCGCGCGCGACACCGCCGCGTCTTTCAGGTCTTTACCCGTGACAATAAAGTGCAGATTGATATGCGTGAACAGGCGTGGCGCCTCTTCGCGGCGTTCAGACGTGAGCTTCACTTCGCAGTCGGTCACGTCGTGACGGCCTTTTTGCAGGATCGACACCACGTCGATAGCGCTGCATCCCCCCGCCGCCATCAGCACCATCTCCATAGGGCTTGGGGCTTTATCGCCGGAGTTACCGTCCATCAAAATTTGGTGGCCTGATGCAGACTCGCCCAGGAACGTCAGCCCTTCTACCCACTTTACACGCGCTTGCATATTCATTAACTCCAACGTTGCATTTTTGGTGACAGAGTACGCGCGCGTTACATTTCACGCAACGGAAGGCGACCTGCATCATGCTGAAGCGAGACACCAGGAGACACGCGTCAAAAGCTATGCTAAAACACTCAGGATGCTACAGTAATACATTGACGTTACACATGTATGCAGAGGACATCAAACTTTACTGGCTGCGAAACGTTACGACAGCCGACTTCCCAGGGTATGGGTAAGAATTCGATTGCAACCCCAGAGTCAGGATGCGATTTATGGCTCTGGTGACAGCTTATAACAGAGGATAACAGCGCATGGTGCTTGGCAAACCGCAAACAGACCCGACTCTCGAATGGTTCTTGTCTCATTGCCACATTCATAAGTACCCATCGAAGAGCACGCTGATTCACCAGGGTGAAAAAGCGGAAACGTTGTATTACATCGTCAAAGGCTCGGTGGCAGTGCTGATCAAAGATGAAGAAGGGAAAGAGATGATCCTTTCTTATCTGAACCAGGGCGATTTCATCGGTGAACTGGGCCTGTTTGAAGAGGGCCAGGAACGTAGCGCCTGGGTTCGTGCGAAAACCGCATGTGAAGTGGCTGAAATTTCTTACAAGAAGTTCCGTCAGCTGATTCAGGTTAACCCTGACATCCTGATGCGTCTCTCTTCCCAGATGGCTCGCCGTCTGCAGGTGACGTCTGAGAAAGTGGGCAACCTTGCCTTCCTCGACGTTACTGGCCGTATCGCGCAGACCCTGCTGAACCTGGCTAAACAGCCGGACGCGATGACCCACCCTGACGGCATGCAAATTAAAATTACCCGCCAGGAAATTGGTCAGATCGTTGGTTGCTCCCGTGAAACAGTGGGCCGTATCCTGAAAATGCTGGAAGACCAGAACCTGATCTCTGCCCACGGTAAAACCATCGTGGTCTACGGTACCCGTTAATTACGGTCAAACGGCGTGCCACCGCAAGGTGACA
Source organism: Enterobacter sp. V87_3 (assembly GCF_029967835.1). Taxonomy (NCBI): domain Bacteria; kingdom Pseudomonadati; phylum Pseudomonadota; class Gammaproteobacteria; order Enterobacterales; family Enterobacteriaceae; genus Enterobacter; species Enterobacter sp. V87_3. Next base: position 26,510 of record NZ_JASCAM010000012.1, read on the forward strand.
CGCCGTTTTTGTCTCTACTCCCCATGTGGCGCAGGCTGATCTATCACCCGGAAGTTAACTACGCACTGCGGCAAACGCTGGTGTTGTGCCTTCCTGTGGCCGTGGGCCTGATCCTTGGTCATCTCCAGCAGGGTCTGCTGTTTTCCCTTGTGCCTGCCTGCTGCAACATTGCGGGCCTCGACACGCCGCATAAACGCTTTTTCAAACGCCTGATCGTTGGCGGTTGCCTGTTTGCAGGCTGTAGCCTCGCGGTGCAGCTTCTGCTGGCCCGGGATATTCCGCTGCCGCTCATTCTGACCGTGCTGGCAATGACGCTCGGCGTGACTGCTGAAATCAGCTCGCTGCACGCCCGACTGCTGCCCGCCTCACTGATTGCCGCCATCTTTACGCTGAGCCTGGCGGGCAATATGCCGGTGTGGGAGCCGCTGCTGATCTACGCCCTCGGCACGCTGTGGTACGGCGTATTCAACTGGTTTTGGTTCTGGCTGTGGCGGGAACAGCCGCTGCGCGAATCCCTGAGCCTGCTCTACGTGCAGCTGGCGGAGTACTGCGAGGCCAAATACACCCTGCTGACCCAGCACACCGATCCGGAAAAATCACTGCCGCCGCTGCTGACGCGACAGCAAAAGGTGGTGGATCTGATTGGCCAGTGTTACCAGCAGCTGCATATGCTTGCCGCCAATAAAAACCATGATTACAAGCGGCTGCTGCGCATCTTCCAGGTGGGGCTGGATCTGCAGGAGCACATCTCGGTCAGCCTGCATCACCCGCAAGAGGTGCAAAAGCTGGTCGAGCGTAGCCACGCCGAAGCGGTGATCCGCTGGAACGCTCAGACGGTATCCGCGCGCCTGCGGGTGCTGGCGGACGACATTCTTTATCACCGCTACCCCACGCGCTTTAACATGGATAAGCCCCTCGGCGCGCTGGAGAAGATTGCCCGCCAGCACCCGGATAACCCGGTCGGGCAGTTCGCCGCCTGGCACTTCAGCCGCATCGCGCGCGTCCTGCGCACCCAGCGTCCGCTCTACCCACGCGACCTGATGGCCGATAAACAAAAACGGCTCCCGCTGCTGCCCGCCCTTAAAAGCTACCTGTCGCTGAAATCCCCGGCGCTGCGTAACGCCGCGCGCATTAGTGTGATGCTGAGCATCGCCAGCCTGATGGGGATGGCGCTGCACCTGCCGAAGCCATACTGGATCTTAATGACCGTGCTGTTTGTTACCCAAAACGGCTACGGCGCCACGCGGGTGCGCATCCTGCACCGGGCGGGCGGCACGATTGCCGGGCTGGTCATTGCCGGGGTCACCCTGCACTTCCACGTGCCGGAGGGATATACGCTGGCGGGAATGCTGGCAATTACGCTGGTGAGCTACCTGATTATCCGCAAAAGCTACGGCTGGGCGATGGTTGGCTTTACGGTCACGGCGGTATATACCCTGCAGTTGCTTACGCTCAACGGCGAGCAGTTCATCATCGCCCGGCTGGTTGATACGCTGATTGGCTGCCTGATTGCGTTTGGCGGCATGGTCTGGCTGTGGCCGCAGTGGCAGAGCGGGCTGCTCAGGCAAAACGCCCATGACGCGCTGGAGGCAGACCAGGAGGCTATCCGGCTGATCCTCAGCGACGACCCGCAGCCCTCGCCGCTGGCCTATCAGCGCATGAAGGTCAACCAGGCGCACAACGCCCTGTTTAACTCGCTCAACCAGGCGATGCAGGAGCCTGGCTTTAACTCGCACTATCTGGCAGACATGAAACTGTGGGTGACGCACAGCCAGTTTATCGTCGAGCACATCAATGCGATGACGACCCTGGCGCGCGAGCACACGATGCTGACCCCGGATCTGGCGCAGCGCTATTTGCAGTCGTGCGAGATTGCGTTGCAGCGGTGCCAGCAGCGTCTGGAGTATGACTCGCCGGGTGAGTCGGGGGATTCAAACATTCTTGAAGCGCCGGAAACGCTAACCCACGGGCCGATGAGCACCCTGGAGCAGCATTTACAGCGCGTGTTAGGGCATCTGAACACCATGCACACCATTTCGTCGGTGGCATGGCGTCAGCGACCGCATCATGGGATCTGGTTAACGCGCGTACTGAAACGCACGCCGTACTGATTATGTCGGGTGGCGCTGCGCTTACCCGACCTACAAGACCTGAACACCGTACCTGCCATTTTGTCGGGTGGCGCTACGCTTACCCGACCTACAAGACCTGAACACCGTGCATGCCGTTTTGTCGGGTGGCGCTACGCTTACCCGACCTACAAGACCTGAACACCGTGCCTGCCATTTTGTCGGGTGGCGCTGCGCTTACCCGACCTACGGTTTTGTAGGCCCGTGCAAGCGCAGCGCCGCCGGGCAATGAGGTTATCCCCGGACTATTTTACCGACCGCCGCGGCAAACCGGGTTAACCCGTCTTCAATATCCTTATCTTCCACCACCAGCGACGGCGCAAAGCGCATCACGTCCGGCCCGGCGTTGAGCACCATCACCCCTTCGTGCGCGGCGGCGTGCAGGAAATCACGGGCGCGGCCTTTGTACTGCGGCTTCAGCTCGGCACCAATCAACAGCCCCATCCCGCGGATCTCGCTGAAGACATCAAACTGTTCGTCAATCTGCTGAAGGTGCTTCACAAACTGCTCGCGTTTCGCGTTCACGCCGTTGAGAACCGCCGGCGTGTTGATGATATCGAACGCCGCACCGGCAATCGCGCAGGCCAGCGGGTTGCCGCCGTAGGTGGAACCGTGGGAGCCGACGTGGAACGCGGAAGCGATATCCTGGGTGGTCAGCACCGCACTTATCGGGAAGCCGCCGCCGAGCGCCTTGGCGCTGGTCAGGATATCCGGCGTGACGCCGTAGTGCATGTAGGCAAACAGATCCCCGGTGCGTCCCATGCCGCATTGCACCTCATCAAACACCAGCAGCGCCTTGTGCTCGTCGCACAGCGCACGCAGCCCTTTCAGGAATTCCGGCGTGGCCGCCGTCACGCCGCCTTCGCCCTGAATCGGCTCCACCACCACCGCGCAGGTGTGGTCGTCCATCACCGCCTTCACCGCATGCAGATCGTTGAACGGCACGTGGATGATGTCGGCAGGTTTCGGGCCGAAGCCGTCGGAATATTTCGGCTGGCCGCCAACGGACACGGTAAACAGCGAGCGACCGTGAAAGGCATTATGGAAGGCGATGATTTTGGTTTTATACGGGCTGTGGCGCGTTGACGCATAATAGCGCGCCAGCTTGAACGCGGTTTCGTTGGCTTCAGTGCCGGAGTTCATGAACAGCACGCGCTCGGCAAAGGTAGCGTCGATGATCTTGCGCCCCAGGCGCAGCGCAGGCTCGTTGGTGAAGACGTTGCTGGTGTGCCACAGGGTTTCGCCCTGAGTTTTCAGGGCGTCTACCAGCGCAGGATGGCAATGACCCAGCGCCGTCACCGCAATCCCGCCCGCGAAATCCACATACTCTTTGCCCTGCTGATCCCACACGCGGCTGCCTTTCCCTTTTACCGGGATAAACTCGGCCGGTGCATAAACCGGCAGGATCACTTCGTCGAATGTTGCGCGGGTAATTGCGGATTGTTCAGTTGCCATGTCATGCCCATCCATTTTATGTCACAGTGATTGTGAAAATATAATCACAAAATATGCATAAAAAATCACAACAAGGCAATAGATATTCAGCGATGGAGGAAATTGCCCAGCAGCGGGTGTCCCTGTTCGCTGAGAATGCTTTCGGGGTGGAACTGCACGCCTTCGAGATCCCATTCGCGATGGCGAATCCCCATAATTTCTTGCGTCTCGCTCCAGGCAGTAACCTCAAAGCATTCGGGCAGCGTCGGCGGGTCAATTACTAAAGAGTGATAGCGGGTAACGGTTAACGGGTTATTCAGCCCGGAAAACACGCCAGCGCCTGCGTGGGTGACGGGCGAGGTTTTGCCGTGCATCACTTTCGCGGCACGCACGATGGTTGCCCCAAAGGCCTGGGCGATCGCCTGATGGCCGAGACAAACGCCCAGAATTGGCAGTTTGCCCGCGTAGTGGCGGATCGCGTCCAGAGAGATGCCGGACTCCGACGGCGTGCACGGCCCCGGCGAGATCACTATTTTCTGCGGGGCCAGCACGTCAATCTCAGCCAGGGTGATGTCGTCGTTACGGCGGACAACCACCTCTGCACCCAGTTCGCAAAAATACTGGTAAAGGTTCCAGGTGAAGGAATCGTAGTTATCAATCAGCAGGATCATGGCGGCTCCGGAAAAAAATGCCGCCCTATTCTACTCAGTTTCCCGCGCTTCGCTCACTACTTTGGCAAAGATGGCGTTAAGCGCCGTGAGATCGCCCATCGCGCCGTTCTGGTTGGCGGTGGCCCAGTCGTCCGGGTCGATGCCTTCCCAGCTCAGCTGATAGCCCGCGTGGAGCGCCAGCTGCTCAAAGAAGATGCGCTGCGCGATGCCGTTACCGATGCGGAACGGATGCAGAACGTTAATCTCGCAGTAGTAATGGCTGAGACGAGCGATAAATTCGTCTTTCTCCAGCCCCGCCAGATAGCCCTCCTCTTCGAGATCCTGCATCAGCGCGTTGCCCTCTTTCTCGATATAGGCAAAGTGGCAGAAGCGGGTATCGCCCTGATAAATATCGACTTCGCGGATATCCCCCGCCCACTCGAAAATATCCTGGTAAAGATGGCGATGAATAGCGCACAGGTGCGGAAGCCCCGGCGCGGACGGCCCCAACGGTAGCGTGGCCGCACGCAGCGCGGTGATTTCGTACGCCGCCTGCGCCAGTCGGTCCGCCTGGCGCATGTTAAGACGGTTGCGCATGACGTTCAGGCCGGGGTAGAGATACGGGTCGCGGTCGTCACCGATTTTATCGCTCATAGTGCCTCCTGAGTTCATCAAGGCGGCGCTGGGCATCCTCGGCGTTTAGCGTGACAAGGGGACTTTCGACGCCTTCAAGGCGGCGGCTGGCCTGAAAATTAACGTTGCGCTGCTGTTCCCAGAGTCGGGACTTTTGCCTGTCGGTGAGTTTTTTCACTTAACGCCTCCCTGAATATGTCCGTTTGCCACAAGTATAAGCAGCAAAACGCGCTTTCGCAGGGAGGGCTAAACAACACGGGCAGAGATGCCCGTGTTAAAGAGGATTACGGCAGAACTTTTGCGGAGAGGATAACAACCGGCTTGGTCGGCACATTCTGGTACGGACCGACGTCATGGGTTGGCACCTGAGAAATCTTGTCGGCCACGTCCATGCCTTTCACAATTTTACCAAACACGGCGTACCCGAAGTCGCGCTGGCCGTGGTCGAGGAAGGCGTTATCGGCGACGTTCAGGAAGAACTGGCTGGTCGCGCTGTCTTTATCCGCGGTACGCGCCATCGAGATAGTGCCGCGCTTGTTCAGCAGGCCGTTGTCCGCTTCGTTCTTGATGGGCGGATTAGGTTTCTTTTGCTGCATCTGCTCGTTAAAGCCACCGCCCTGCACCATAAAGCCCGGGATCACGCGGTGGAACGTGGTGTTGTTATAGAAACCGCTGTTCACGTAGTCGAGGAAGTTTTTCACAGAGACGGGAGCTTTCTGACTGTTCAGTTCCAGCTCAATATTGCCGGCGGAGGTGGTCAGCAGGACGTGAGGGTCTCCTTTGGCTGCCAGCGCAGCAGGGGAAACGGCAGAAAGAGCAAACACAGCTGCAACAGCCGCCAGTGTTGATTTGAGCATGAGAATTCCTTAACAAAGCGCAGTAGAGAAAGCGAATGGCTTGATTCTAAAGAGCAGTATGAACGGAGACCAGCCTTTTACCTAATTTTACGAATTTGAAACAGTTGTAACCGCGCAAACGATTGGCTTTCACGGCCGTTAACGTGACTTAGATCACATTAAATCGTGCAATAACCTGCAAATTAATCCTTAAAGATAGGAATAGATCACTTTCGCGACTAAAATCTGCCCGCTCAAACGCAGTCAATGCGTTTTACTTTACTTTGAACAGGCCAGACATGACTAACAGCAATCGCATCAAGCTCACATGGATCAGCTTCTTCTCCTACGCCCTGACCGGCGCGTTGGTGATCGTCACCGGGATGGTGATGGGAAATATCGCAGACTATTTCCAGTTGCCCGTTTCCAGCATGAGTAACACCTTCACCTTCCTCAACGCGGGGATCCTGATCTCCATCTTCCTTAACGCCTGGCTGATGGAAATCGTGCCGCTGAAAACGCAGCTGCGCTTTGGCTTTGTGCTGATGGTCGCCGCCGTGGCTGGCCTGATGCTTAGCCACAGCATTGCCCTGTTCTCTGCCGCCATGTTCGTGCTGGGGCTGGTGAGCGGTATTACCATGTCCATCGGTACGTTCCTGATTACCCATATGTATGAAGGCCGCCAGCGCGGCGCGCGTCTGCTGTTCACCGACTCCTTCTTCAGCATGGCCGGGATGATTTTCCCGATGGTTGCCGCCTGGCTGCTGGCCCGCAGCATTGAATGGTACTGGGTGTACGCCTGTATCGGTCTGGTCTACGTGGCGATCTTTATCCTGACCTTCGGCTGTGAATTCCCGGTTCTGGGCAAAAAGTCGCAAGATACCGCTGAGCCGGTTGCGAAAGAGAAATGGGGGATCGGCGTGCTGTTCCTCTCTATCGCCGCGCTGTGCTACATCCTCGGCCAGCTGGGCTTTATCTCCTGGGTGCCGGAATACGCCAAAGGCCTGGGCATGAGCCTGAACGACGCGGGCAAACTGGTGAGCGATTTCTGGATGTCTTACATGTTTGGCATGTGGGCGTTTAGCTTCATTCTGCGCTTCTTCGATCTGCAGCGCATTTTAACCGTGCTGGCTGGCCTGGCTACCGTGCTGATGTATCTGTTCATCAACGGCTCGCCTGAGCATATGCCGTGGTTCATCCTGACACTCGGCTTCTTCTCCAGCGCCATTTACACCTCAATCATCACGCTGGGATCGCTGCAGACCAAAGTGGCCTCGCCGAAGCTGGTTAACTTTGTGCTGACCTGCGGCACCATCGGTACCATGCTGACCTTCGTGGTCACCGGCCCGATTGTGGCCCACAGCGGCCCACTGGCGGCGCTGCACACCGCAAACGGTCTGTATGCCGTGGTGTTCATCATGTGCTTTGTTCTGGGCTTCGTGACCCGCCACCGCCAGCATAATACGGCGGCAGCGTAACAGGTTTCCCTACGCCCCTTTGCGCCCGGCAAAGGGGCTATTCTTCGTAAAGAACAGCTCCTCTCCTCCGTTATCCATCTGGATCCACGTCTGCGCCAGCTGCGTTGACGCAATCACCCTGCCCTGACGAATCGACCAGCGCACCGGCACCTGGCAGCGCACCGCCTCAAACCCGCTCTCTGCGGGCAGAATAATCAGATTCGCCGGATTCCCCTTCTCAATACCGTAGTCGTTCAGCCCAAAGGTTCGGGCGCTATTGTGGGTGATCAGATTCAGGCCGCTGTCGATTTGTGAATATCCCATCATCTGACACACGTGCAGCCCCATATGCAACACCTGGAGCATATTACCGGTGCCGAGCGGGTACCACGGGTCAAAGACATCGTCATGGCCGAAGCAGACGTTGATCCCCGCTTCCTGTAGCTCTTTCACGCGCGTAATGCCGCGTCGTTTCGGGTAGTCGTCAAAACGCCCCTGCAAATGGATGTTCACCAGCGGGTTAGCCACAAAGTTTATGCCTGACATCTTCAGCAGGCGGAACAGCCTTGACGTGTATGCGCCGTTGTAGGAGTGCATGGCCGTGGTATGGCTGGCCGTCACGCGCGGGCCAATGCCGGCCTCATAGGCCAGGGTTGCCACCGTCTCCACAAACCGGGACTGCTCATCGTCGATCTCGTCGCAGTGGATATCGAGCGGACGGTCATATTTTTTTGCCAGCTCAAAGGCGATATGCAACGACTGTACGCCGTACTCGCGGGTGAATTCGAAATGGGGAATGGCCCCGACCACATCAGCCCCGAGCCTTAACGCCTCTTCCAGGAGTGCCGCACCGTTCGGGTAAGAGAGTATGCCTTCCTGCGGAAACGCGACTATTTGCAGCGTGATCCACGGCGTGACTTCCTGCCTGACCTCCAGCATCGCCTTGAGGGCCGTCAGCGACGGGTCGGAGACATCGACGTGGGTACGCACAAACTGAATACCGTTGGCGATCTGCCATTTAAGCGTTTTCCACGCCCGCGCTTTGACATCCTCATGGCTGAGCAGCGCTTTACGTTCGGCCCAGCGCTCTATCCCCTCAAACAGCGTGCCGGACTCATTCCAGGCAGGCTCCCCCGCCGTCTGGGTGGTATCAAGGTGGATATGCGGCTCAATAAAGGGAGGTATGGCCAGGCCGCCGCGCCCATTTAATATCTCATGGCTTTCCTCATGGGAGCCGTCCATCGGCATGATGTCACCGAACCGACCTTCTTCGATGGCGATTTGCCACAGCCCTTCCCGACCCGGTAAACGGACATTCTGAACCAGCCATAGTGGTGTCGTTGACATACCTTTCCCCCGAAAAACGCTGCTGAAATTTAGGAGTACAAAAATTTACGGAATAGTACCCATTTTTGTACACAAAACCGACGACCGTGAAAAGCCTGCGATTTCCATAACTTATAAAAAACCTGACAAATCAGCGATCTACCCCCTAAGGGGTAGGTTAAGGCGTATTTGATTTGCATCAATAAGTGCCCCTGCTGAATCGTTAAGGTAGGCAGTAATAGAAAAGAAATCGAGGCAAAAATGAGCAAAGTCAGACTCGCTATCATCGGTAACGGCATGGTCGGTCACCGCTTTATTGAGGATCTACTCGATAAAGCTGACGCTGACCGTTTCGACATTACCGTGTTCTGTGAAGAACCCCGCAAGGCGTACGACCGTGTGCACTTGTCTTCCTACTTCTCCCATCATACCGCCGAAGAGCTCTCTCTGGTGCGTGAAGGTTTCTACGAGAAGCATGGCGTGAAAGTGCTGGTGGGCGAACGCGCTATCACCATCAACCGTCAGGAAAAAGTGATCCACTCCAGCGCCGGACGCACGGTTTTTTACGACAAGCTGATTATGGCGACTGGCTCGTATCCGTGGATCCCGCCAATCAAAGGCTCGGAAACACAGGATTGCTTCGTTTACCGTACCATCGAAGACCTCAAGGCTATCGAAGCCTGCGCGCGTCGCAGCAAACGCGGTGCGGTCGTTGGCGGCGGTCTGCTCGGCCTTGAAGCCGCGGGCGCGCTGAAAAACCTCGGCGTTGAAACCCACGTCATCGAATTTGCCCCGATGCTGATGGCAGAACAGCTGGACCACATGGGTGGTGACCAGCTGCGCCGTAAAATCGAAAGTATGGGTGTGAAGGTTCACACCAGCAAAAACACCAAAGAGATCGTTCAGGAAGGGACCGAAGCGCGCAAAACCATGCGCTTTGCCGACGGCAGCGAGCTGGAAGTGGACTTTATCGTCTTCTCCACCGGTATTCGCCCGCGCGACAAAATGGCGACCCAGTGTGGTCTGGCCGTGGCACAGCGCGGCGGGATCATGATCAACGATTCCTGCCAGACTTCTGACCCGGATATTTACGCCATCGGCGAATGCGCCAGCTGGAATAACCGCGTGTACGGCCTGGTCGCACCTGGCTACAAAATGGCGCAGGTCGCCGTTGACCATATCCTCGGTAATGAAAACGCCTTCGAAGGCGCAGACATGAGCGCCAAGCTGAAGCTGCTGGGCGTGGATGTGGGCGGTATCGGCGATGCGCACGGCCGCACCCCGAACTCCCGCAGCTATGTGTACCTCGACGAAAGCAAAGAGGTCTACAAACGCCTGATCGTAAGCCAGGACAACAAAACCCTGCTCGGCGCGGTGCTGGTGGGTGACACCAGCGATTACGGCAACCTGCTGCAGCTGGTGCTGAACGCCATTGAGCTGCCGGAAAACCCGGACGCGCTGATCCTCCCGGCTCACGCCTCCAGCGGTAAGCCGTCCATCGGCGTGGATAAACTCCCGGACAGCGCGCAGATTTGCTCCTGCTTCGACGTCACCAAAGGCATGCTGGTTGCAGCCATCAACAAGGGCTGCCACACCGTCGCCGCGCTGAAAGCTGAAACCAAAGCCGGTACCGGCTGCGGCGGCTGTATTCCACTGGTGACGCAGGTTCTGAACGCAGAGCTGGCGAAACAGGGTATCGAAGTGAATAACAACCTGTGCGAGCACTTCGCTTACTCTCGCCAGGAGATTTATCACCTGATCCGCGTGGAAGGCATTAAGTCCTTCGACGAGCTGCTGGCAAAACACGGCCAGGGTTACGGCTGTGAAGTGTGTAAACCGACCGTCGGTTCCCTGCTGGCCTCCTGCTGGAACGAATACGTTCTGAAGCCGGAACATACTCCGCTGCAGGACACCAACGACAACTTCCTGGCGAACATCCAGAAAGACGGCACCTACTCGGTGATCCCACGTTCAGCCGGGGGCGAAATTACGCCGGAAGGGCTGGTCGCCGTGGGTCGTATCGCCCGCGAATTCAACCTCTACACCAAAATCACCGGCTCTCAGCGTATTGGCCTGTTCGGTGCGCAGAAAGACGACCTGCCGGAAATCTGGCGTCAGCTGATTGAAGCGGGCTTCGAAACCGGTCACGCGTATGCTAAAGCGCTGCGCATGGCGAAAACCTGCGTGGGCAGCACCTGGTGCCGCTACGGCGTGGGCGACAGCGTGGGCTTCGGCGTGGAACTGGAAAACCGCTATAAAGGTATTCGTACCCCGCACAAAATGAAATTCGGCGTCTCCGGCTGTACCCGTGAATGTGCGGAAGCGCAGGGTAAAGACGTGGGTATTATCGCCACAGAGAAAGGCTGGAACCTGTACGTCTGCGGTAACGGCGGGATGAAACCTCGTCATGCGGACCTGCTGGCAGCGGATCTCGACCACGACACGCTGATTAAGTACCTCGATCGCTTCATGATGTTCTACATCCGCACTGCCGACAAGCTGACCCGTACCGCCTCCTGGCTGGACAATCTGGAAGGTGGCATCGACTACCTGAAGTCGGTCATCATCGACGACAAGCTGGGCCTGAACGACCATCTGGAAGAAGAGATGGCGCGCCTGCGCGAAGCGGTGATCTGCGAGTGGACCGAAACCGTAAATACCCCGGCGGCGCAGACGCGCTTCAGACACTTTATCAACAGCACCCAGCGCGATCCGAACGTACAGATCGTTCCTGAGCGTGAACAGCATCGTCCGGCAACGCCGTACGAACGTATTCCGGTGACTCTGGTGGAGGAAAACGCATGAGCCAGTGGGTAAATATCTGCAGCATTAACGACATTCTGCCAGCAACCGGCGTCTGTGCGCTGTTAGGTCACGAGCAGGTCGCCATTTTCCGTCCTCGCCACGATGAACAGGTTTTTGCCATCAGCAATATTGACCCGTTCTTTGAGGCCAGCGTCCTGTCCCGCGGCATCATCGCGGAACATCAGGGCGAACTGTGGGTCGCCAGCCCGTTGAAAAAGCAGCGTTTCAACTTAAAAGATGGACGCTGCATGGAAGATGAGAGCCATTCTGTGAAGCACTACGACGCCCGCGTGAAGGACGGCATGGTGCAGCTAAGAGCCTAACCTCCAGCCTTTTCAATAGGAAAGGCTTATGACCCCTTATGGGTAACGGCAGGAAAAACCGTATGTTCTGTACGATCCCTGCTGTTATCCTGACCTCAAATTCTCCTCCTCCCCTGAATGCTGCGAGGTAATGTCGTGGATCACCTGCCGATTTTCTGTCAATTACGCCATCGCGACTGCCTGCTTGTCGGCGGCGGTGACGTGGCCGAGCGCAAAGCGCGCCTGCTGTTAGAGGCCGGTGCCCGGCTGACCGTCAACGCCCTCGCCTTTGCGCCGCAGTTCGACGTCTGGGCGCAGGAAGGCATGCTCACCCTTGTCGAGGGTGAGTTCGACGAATCCCTGCTTGATACCTGCTGGCTCACCATTGCCGCAACCGACGATGACGCCGTTAACCAGCGCGTCAGTGATGCCTGCGAAACGCGTCGAATTTTCTGTAACGTGGTGGATGCGCCGAAAGAAGCCAGCTTTATCATGCCGTCGATCATTGACCGTTCCCCGCTGATGGTGGCCGTGTCGTCCGGCGGCACCTCCCCGGTTTTAGCGCGTCTGCTGCGTGAAAAGCTCGAGTCGATTCTGCCCCAGCATCTCGGCCAGGTGGCGCAATATGCAGGCCAGCTGCGCGCCCGCGTGAAGAAAACCTTCGCGACCGTAGGCGAGCGCCGCCGTTTCTGGGAAAAGTTCTTTGTGAATGACAGGCTGGCACAGTCGCTGGCTAATCAGGATCGCCAGGCCGTTGAAGAGACCACAGAAACGCTGCTTGCCGAGCCGCTGGATCATCGCGGTGAAGTGGTGCTGGTAGGCGCAGGGCCGGGCGATGCAGGCTTGCTGACGCTCAAGGGGTTGCAGCAGATCCAGCAGGCGGACATCGTGGTGTACGACCGTCTGGTCTCGGATGACATCATGAACCTGGTGCGCCGCGACGCCGATCGCGTGTTTGTCGGCAAACGCGCGGGCTACCACTGCGTACCTCAGGAAGAGATTAACCAGATCCTGCTGCGCGAGGCGCAAAAAGGCAAACGCGTGGTGCGCCTTAAGGGCGGCGATCCGTTTATCTTTGGCCGCGGCGGCGAGGAGCTGGAAACGTTGTGCAACGCGGGCATTCCGTTCTCCGTGGTGCCGGGCATTACGGCAGCATCGGGCTGTTCGGCCTATTCCGGTATTCCCCTGACCCACCGTGACTACGCCCAAAGCGTGCGGCTGGTGACAGGTCACCTGAAGACCGGCAGCGAGCTGGACTGGCACAACCTGGCCGCAGAGAAACAGACGCTGGTGTTCTATATGGGCCTGAATCAGGCCGCGACCATTCAGGCCAAACTGCTGGAGCATGGCATGGATGAAGACATGTCCGTGGCGCTGGTGGAAAACGGCACCTCCACGAAGCAGCGCGTGGTGAATGGCGTCCTGACGCAGCTCGGCGAGCTGGCGCAGCAGGTCGAAAGCCCGGCGCTGATTATCGTTGGTCGGGTGGTTGAGCTACGCGACAAGCTGAACTGGTTCTCAAATCACTGACGCACCCCCCCCCTTTACTGAGTAGTCCTTAACCGGACTACTCCCCTCTTACCGCTATCGATAACATACCGCCCGCAAAATGGAACTTTTCCATTTATTCCCTCGTTTCACTTCAATTTATCGTTTTTGAGTACAAGGAATAAGTATGTTTAAGCTGGCAAAGGCCGCCGTTCTGGTAGGCATGTTATCGACGCTGACCGCCTGCACAGGTCACGTTCAAAATACCAAAAATAACTGCAGCTATGATTACCTGCTGCACCCGGCGATCTCCATTTCCAAGATCATCGGTGGCTGTGGCCCGGCGGCACAGCAGTAAGCATTTTTCAGGCGTAAAAAAACCGGGAATTTCCCGGTTTTTTTGTTTGGATCCCGGCACGACAGGATTAAGGCTTACCTACAAATCCAATCGCCTGATACACCGCTTTCAGCGTCTCTGACGCGCGCGCGCTGGCTTTTTCCGCGCCATCCTTCATCACTTTCTGCAGGAAGGCTTCATCGTTGCGGTAGCGGTTATAGCGCTCCTGCAGCTCGGTCAACATACCGGAGACCGCGTCCGCCACTTCGCCTTTCAGGTGGCCGTACATCTTGCCTTCGAAGTGCTTCTCCAGTTCAGGGATGCTTTGACCGGTCACGCCGGAGAGAATATCCAGCAGGTTAGACACGCCCGCTTTGTTCTGCACGTCGTAGCGCACAACAGGTGGCTCGTCGGAGTCGGTCACCGCACGCTTGAGCTTTTTCACCACCGATTTTGGATCTTCCAGCAGGCCGATAACGTTGTTGCGGTTATCGTCAGACTTGGACATCTTCTTGGTTGGCTCCAGCAGCGACATCACGCGCGCGCCGGATTTCGGAATAAACGGCTCTGGCACTTTGAACACGTCGCCATAAAGCGCGTTGAAGCGCTGGGCGATATCGCGGCTCAGCTCCAGGTGCTGCTTCTGGTCTTCACCTACCGGAACCTGATTGGTCTGATACAGCAGAATGTCGGCCGCCATCAGTACCGGATAGTCAAACAGGCCGGCGTTGATGTTTTCAGAATAGCGGGCAGATTTGTCCTTGAACTGCGTCATACGGCTCAGTTCACCGAAATAGGTGTAGCAGTTCAGCGCCCAGCCCAGCTGCGCGTGCTCCGGCACGTGAGACTGCACGAAGATGGTGCTTTTCTCCGGATCGATACCGCATGCCAGATAGAGTGCCAGCGTATCCAGCGTGGCTTTGCGCAGCTTCTCAGGATCCTGACGCGCCGTGATGGCATGGAGATCCACGATGCAATAGATGCAATGGTAGTCGTCCTGCATGCTCACCCACTGACGTAACGCACCCATGTAGTTACCAATGGTCAATTCACCGGACGGCTGTGCGCCGCTAAAAACGATGGGCTTAGTCATTTTTCAATTCCTGATGTTCACTGTGCGAAAGCCCGAGTGCGGGCAATAAATCTTTGAAACGATCGAATACAACGTCCGGCTCACTCAGCGTAATCGCCTCACCGTAGTTGTAGCCATAGGTTAATCCGACGCACGGACAGCCTGCCGCTTTGGCGGCCAGAATATCATTGCGCGAATCACCGACAAAGAGCAGCTCCGCAGGTGTTAAGGATAATTTTCCTGCCACCAGCAAAAGCGGTTCCGGATGCGGTTTTTTGTTCTGCACGTCATCGCCGCCGACAATTACCGAGAAATACTTCGCGATATCCAGCGCCTCAAGCAGAGGTGCGACAAACGGCGTAGGCTTGTTGGTTACCAGCCCCAGCGGAATGCCTTTAGCATGCAGAACACTCAGCGTTTCCGCGACGTCCGGGAACAGGAAGCTGCCCTCTTCGACGGTCTCTTCGTAGAAACGATCGAACAGTTTGCGCAGAATACGCTGCTGCTCTTCCTGCGGAATATCAGCGTGATCGACGCTCGGTTTACCCTGTGCGGAACGCTGTGACGCACGCTCCTGGCGCGCCCAGGTCAGGGCGCGTTCCATCAGCACGTCCGCGCCGTTGCCAATCCACGTCACAACGCGATCTTCGCCCGCAACGGGTAATTCAAGGGCATACAGCGCCCGATCAACCGCGCTGCTTAAGCCCGGCGCGCTGTCGACCAGCGTGCCGTCGAGGTCAAATGCTACACCCCGGGTTGCCTGCAATTTATCCATGACTTACCTTCGCCAGTTCACTGCGCATTTCATCAATGACTTTTTTGTAATCCGGCTGGTCGAAGATGGCCGAGCCTGCAACGAACATATCCGCACCCGCCGCCGCGATTTCACCGATATTATTCACCTTCACGCCACCGTCCACTTCCAGGCGAATGTCATAGCCCGACTCATCAATACGGCGGCGCACTTCACGCAGCTTGTCGAGCGTGTGCGGAATGAACGACTGACCGCCGAAACCCGGGTTAACGGACATCAGCAAAATCACGTCCAGCTTGTCCATTACATGGTCGAGATAGCTCAGCGGCGTGGCCGGGTTAAACACCAGACCGGCTTTACAGCCGTTCTCTTTAATGAGCTGGAGCGTGCGGTCAACGTGTTCAGAGGCTTCAGGGTGGAACGTAATGATGCTGGCACCCGCGGCCGCGAAATCAGGCACGATGCGGTCGACCGGCTTTACCATCAGATGCACGTCAATCGGCGCGGTAATGCCGTAGTTGCGCAGCGCCTTAAGCACCATCGGGCCGATGGTCAGATTGGGAACGTAGTGGTTATCCATAACGTCGAAATGGACGACATCCGCGCCGGCCGCAAGGGCGCTGGCGGTATCTTCACCCAGGCGGGCAAAATCGGCCGACAGAATTGAGGGAGCAATCAAAAACTGTTTCATCCGCTTCTCCTTGAAATGTGTTTACCGGCGGGCAAAACGGCTCAGGGTCGATACAGAGCCAGGAGTTCGTCCACCTTTTTACGCGTGCCGCCATTGCTGCTAATGCTGCGCCGCACCTTAACCTGAAAATGTTTCGCGGCTTTGTACCATTCGCGCGTATCAGGCGTGTCGTGATTCGAAATTAACACCGGAATTCTTTTGCTGACCAGTTTTTCCGCCATCTCCGCCAGACGAGCCTGTTCAGCCGGGCTGAAGCTGTTGGTGTGATAGGCGGTGAAGTTTGCGGTGGCAGACAGCGGCGCGTAAGGCGGATCGCAATAGACCACCGAATTGACGTCAGCGCGATCCATACACTCCTCATAAGAGAGGCAGTGAAACTCCGCGTTCTGCGCTTTTTCAGCAAAGTGGTACAACTCAGCCTGCGGGAAATAAGGACGCTTATAGCGGCCAAACGGCACGTTGAATTCACCACGAAGATTATACCGGCACAGGCCGTTGTAGCCATGACGGTTGAGATAGAGGAACAACAGGGCGCGACGGAACGGCTCCTGACACTGGTTAAACTCAGCGCGGAACTGGTAGTAGACATCCGGGTTGTTGTTTTCAGGCGTAAACAGTTTACGCGCCTCATCCACGTACTCGTCGGTACGCAGTTTGACGATGTTATAAAGACTGATCAGGTCGCTGTTGATATCCGCCAGGATATAACGCGAAAAATCGGTATTCAGGAACACCGATCCCGCCCCCACAAAGGGCTCGATAAGACACTCGCCTTTTGGCAGGTGTTTTTTGATATCGTCGAGCAGGGGGTATTTCCCCCCTGCCCATTTCAGAAAAGCGCGATTTTTTTTCATGCTGACTAACTGGTTACACCTTCTCCGGCTGTGGAGAAAGCTCCGACAGCATCCTGCGCTTTAAACATTACTTCAGATCGGCCTGGACCTGATGAATTGGCTTCGCCCATGGGTTTTTCGCCTGAACATCGGCTGGCAGTGATGCAACGGCACGTTTCGCTTCATCTTTCGATGCGTAAACACCGCTCACCAGGACATACCATGGCTGGCCATTACGGGTCGTCTGATAAACCACGTAGTTTTTCAGATTTGATTTTTTCGCCCAACCGTTGAGGTTGTCGTAGTTCGACGAGCTGCTCAGCTGCAGGGTGTAATTGCTGGAAGGCGCAGATTTCAGAGAACCCACATTACCCGCCGTTTTACCCGATGCACCCGTAGACGCTGTCGCAGCCGGTGCGGCTGTCGCAGCCGGTGCCGTGGTCGTCGCCGTCGCTTTCGGTGCAGTCTGCGTCACTGGCGCTTTTGCCGGTTCGCTTGCCGCTGCCGTTTCTGTGCGTTTTGGCTGAGCCGGTGCCTTCACTTCAGGCGCTTTTGCAACGGTCTGAGGCTTAGTTTCACGTTTTGGCTCAATCACCGCCTGCTTACGTTCCTGACGCGGCGCGGTCTGCGTTTGCGTATGCGTCTGGCGCGGTTTGGTTTCCGTCGCCGCAGTCTGCTGCTGGGCATTACCGCCGCGAACAGGTGCAACGGTCGCAGGCTCGGTTGGCAGCGTAGAGTTAACCACTACGTTGTTCACCTGCTCCTGATTCTGAGGTTGCGTCAGCGCATTATTCAGGTCGCCCTGAACCTCAACACGCTGCTGGCCTTCCGGCGCAATGACCGTCTGGCCCTGAGTCGGCGTCGAAGAGACCGGCGGCAGAGAGACATCCTGCGGATTACCCGCAGTCTGCTCGGCAGACGTCGTGCCCGGAGCAGGCTGCGCGCCATTGGCCTGATCGGCAGCATCGTTGCCTGAAAGGTTGATGCTCTTCTCAGTGGACGCGGTTTGCTCGCCTGAGTGGGTAGACGGTGATTTTAGCGCGGAGCCGATGCCGATAATCAGCAGCAAGAGCACCAGTACGCCAAGTCCCATCATGATGTACTGACGGGAAGCGGGTTTTGCCGCCGCCGCTTTTTTACGCTTACGCGGGCGACGCTCTACAGGCTCTTCGTCCATTGAATCTTCTTCAGACTCGTAATCTTCTTCTTCTCGCTCATCGCGTGCGTTGCGGCTGCGCGAAGGACGACGATCGTCTGCATCCAGATCGACATCGTCAAAATTGATCTGCGGCTCGTTATCACGTTCTGAAGATTGACGAGAACGACCAGTACGACGATCGCTGGGATCGGGTTTCAGCTCGTCTTCTGGTTTGAATTCATCCATTTAACACCCCACTCAAAGGCTTATGCCAACGTCTTTGCATTTCACCTGAAGCTAAACGACCACCTGTTACGGCGGCCTGACCTTTCTAGTTGTTAGGCCTGCTGGCAATCAGCCACAGCGCCAAGAACCACGTCGTGCGACACTCCGCCGCGTACTTCACTCTTCCCTATTGCAAGCGGGAGTACAAGACGCATCTCGCCTGCCAATACTTTTTTATCGCGCATCATGTGGGGTAAATACGCCTGTGCAGACATCTCCTGCGGACCGGTTACCGGTAAGCCTGCGCGTTCAAGCAGTGCGATGATACGCGCCGTCTCTTCCGGTTTAAACTGGCCCAGACGTTCAGATGCCCGCGCTGCCATCACCATTCCGGCAGCCACCGCTTCGCCGTGAAGCCAGTTGCCATAGCCCATTTCGGCTTCAATGGCGTGACCAAACGTATGCCCCAGATTCAGTAAAGCACGTAAGCCGGTTTCACGCTCGTCTGCTGCCACCACTTCTGCTTTCAGCTCACAACAACGGCGGATACAGTACGCCAGTGCCTGCCCGTCAAGGCGTAGCAAGGCGTCCATATTCTCTTCCAGCCAGTTAAAGAACTCGCCATCAAGAATAATGCCGTATTTGATCACTTCTGCAAGGCCAGACGCCAGTTCGCGTGCAGGCAGCGTTTTCAGACAGTCGAGATCCACCACCACCGAGACCGGCTGGTAGAACGCACCGATCATGTTTTTGCCGAGCGGATGGTTAACGGCCGTTTTGCCGCCAACGGAGGAGTCGACCTGAGACAATAACGTGGTGGGGATCTGAATAAAGCGCACGCCACGCTGATAGCTGGCGGCCGCAAACCCCGTAAGATCGCCGACAACACCGCCGCCCAGGGCAAGCAGTGTAGTGTCGCGACCGTGCGGTTTTTGCAGTAATGCGGTAAAGACGGTATCGAGCACCGCCAGGCTTTTATACTGCTCGCCATCGGGCAGAATCACACTGTCGACCTTTACGCCCGCCTGCTCAAGCAGGTGACGCACACGGTCGAGATAAAGCGGAGCCAGCGTCTCATTGGTGACCAGCATCGCCTGATCACCCGCTTTCAGTGGCAAGAAGGAAGCTGGGTCGTTAAACAAACCAGCCGCGATGGTGATAGGGTAACTACGTTCCCCGAGAGTAACTGTAATCCTCTCCATGACGCGACATCCACCTTAAATGCTTTTACCCGCAGGCGAGTGTATATAAAGCCAGAATCAGTTGCTTTCCAGCATATTAATAATCTGGTTTGCAACCACTTTAGCGCTCTGATCGTCAGTACGAATGGTAACATCCGCAATCTCTTCGTACAGAGGATTGCGCTCACCGGCCAGGGCTTCCAGAACTTCGCGTGGCGGCGTTTCAACCTGCAGCAACGGGCGCTTTTTATCGCGCTGCGTACGTGCCAGCTGTTTTTCGATGGTCGTCTCAAGATAGACCACAACGCCACGGGCGGAGAGACGGTTACGGGTTTCGCGAGATTTCACAGAGCCGCCGCCAGTCGCCAGCACGATGCCCTGTTTTTCCGTGAGTTCGTTGATCACTTTTTCTTCTCGGTCACGGAAACCTTCTTCGCCTTCTACATCGAAGACCCAGCCCACATCCGCTCCGGTTCGTTTCTCAATCTCTTGATCAGAATCGTAGAATTCCATATTGAGTTGTTGAGCTAACTGACGCCCAATAGTGCTTTTGCCGGCACCCATAGGCCCAACCAGAAAGATATTGCGTTTCTCTGCCATTTTTTCGGTACTACTAAGACTATTCGTTAATGGTAATCCCCGCTTCGAAGACACCCAGCGTAGCGGGACATGAACTGAAACCTCATATGCAATAGAGCGAGAGTCAGACTAAAAATTATCTCAATACTCCGGCTTGTTTGGCAACTGATTAAATCACCGTACCAAACGCATAAGGTAATAAGACGTAAGTCCGATTCAAATCGGTACTCCTTGTATGCTAATTCATGCCCCACGTCAAACATCTGCAACAATCTGTATGCAAAATCATTGCGGGGATCGTCGCCCATCAGTGAATGCCAACCAGCCGTGGCGTAATAAACACTACCAGCTCCCGCCGCTCGTTATCCTTCCCGTCATGGCGAAAAAGTTGTCCAAGCCAGGGGATGCGCCCCAGCCCCGGCACGCTATCGCTGCCGGTTTTATTTTTTTGCGAGAAAATGCCGCCCAGCGCCAGGGTTTCACCGCTTTTGACCTCAACCTGAGTTTCAATCTCCTGTTTATCGATGGCCAGCGTTTCGCCATCAGCCTGCTGCAGAACCTGCCCTGGCATATTTTCGCTGATGTGTAATTTGAGCCGCACGCGTCCTCCCGGCAGTACCACCGGCGTCACCTCCATGCCGAGCACCGCCTCTTTAAACTCCACCGACGTTGCCCCGCTTTCACCGCTGGAAACCTGATAGGGGATCTCACTGCCCTGCTTGATGCTGGCTGGCTGCATGTGCGACGCGAGCAGGCGTGGGCTGGCGATAATATCGACCTGTTGTTTCTGCTCAAGGGCCGACAGCTCCAGATCCAAAAGCCTGCCATCGATGCGCCCGATATTAAACCCCACGTGCGTCGTGGCGTTGGCAACCGACAGGTCCGCGCCCAGCGCCGTCACCTCCCCGACCCGCCCCGCCTCTGACGCCTCAGCAAGGTTCCACTTCACGCCGAGCTCGCGAAGGCTTTTTTCATTGATGGTCACAATGTGTGCCGCCAGTTCCACCTGGTCGATCGGCAGGTCCATCTGCTCGGCCCAGCGCGCGAGCGTATCCAGTACCGTCTGGTTATCCCTTACCAGCAAGCGGTTGGTTCGCTTGTCCACGGAAAGGCTGCCCTTCGGGCTGAGCAGCTTTTCCGCGGCTTTCTGTAGCTCCCCGGCATCCGCATAGGAAAAAGAGATGCCGTGAGAGACAAGCGGCGCGTCGAGCTGTCTCTGGGCCTGCTCTTGCGCCTTACGCGTTTGCTGTGCCTGCTGCCAGGCTGCCGTATGGACATAAAAAATCCCGCCCTCCTCCCGCAGGACAAGCCCGGCGCTATTCACCACGGTTTGCAGCGCCTTGCGCCAGGGGACGCGCGTTAAGCTGAGCGAAAGCGAGCCATTTACATCAGGCGACACCACCAGATTGCGGTTCTCCTGCGTCGCCAGCGCCTGCAGCACCTGAACCACAGGAACCTCATCCACTACCAGCGTGACCGGTTTTGGCTCAGCGGCCCACAGCGATGCGCTGAGGGCCATTAACAACAGGGCTGTCCTTATCTTCATGCTTTTTCGTTCCTTCTCGTTGCCATATCCATTGCCGAGGGTCACACGTTTCGCCAACCTCAACAGTCAGCTGCTGTTCATCCATTGCCATCACGCGCCATCCGGGAAGCAATCGCTGATCCTGCTTCACACGATGCCAGCGCTGTTGCCCGTCCTGCATAAAACCCACGTCGTTCACCTTTCCCTGATAGCGCCATTGCGGCAGTAGCCCGGTAAGACAGGTGTCTGCCGGGGGCTGGAACGGATCGCGCATGCCCGTGAGGCACACCAGCGAGGCGACAATCATTAACCGCATGTTATGCCCCATGTTGCAGCTCCATTCGCAGGCGCAACCGGCCTGATTCGGCCGTTATCACGAAGGTGCCGATCCTGACGTTGCACTGTTCCAGCTGTGCAAAGATGCCGGGGATCGCCGCCCAGTCGGCATCAAGCTCCAGCTCCCCGCCGTGCGAAAGGGGCTTCCAGTGGACCAGTCGGGTGCCGTTGGCCTGAAAATCCAGCGGTGAAAATGACCTGACCACAGGGGCAACCGGCTCCTCTGTTTCGGTCGGGATTTTTCTCACAGCAGCCCACAGCGAGGCGTTGGTTCGCCCCGCGACACTCACCTGATGTTGTGCTTCGGCGATCTGTTCCGCCAATGGCCGCAGCAACGCGGCCCAGCCGATCGCCACAAGCGCAGTACTGCACAGCGCCCAGCAGAGCACCCGCAACCACGGAGGGCTTGTACACCAGCGTTCAACCAGCCTCTCCACGCGCTACCCCTGATGTTTCAGCTGAAAGGTAAACGCCCAGCGGCCCTGCTTATCCTGCTGCAACGCCCCCACGGTGCCGGGACTAAACCCGTCCACGCGCCCGAGCGCATCCCGCATCGCCGTCAGGGCCGGAGCCGTAGTGGCATAACCGGTCAGCACCAGCCCCGGCGGCTGATAGCGCAGCTCCGTGAGCCACGCCTGCTCCGGGATCAGCGCCGACAGCGAGGTCAGAACCGGTCGCCACGCCACCCGGGGCGCGGCTTCCGGTACCGCCGCGTGTTTTTGCGCAGCCAGCCACGCCAGCTGGCGGGCTTTCAGCGTCTGCTCAACCGCGTGTATACCCGCCCATTCACTTTGTCGCGCGCGCAGGGCCAGGAGCTTATCTACCCGCAAGGCTGACAATGCCGTCAGGATCATCACCAGCGAGCCCGTAAACATGACGCCCCATAAGCGCAGGCAGCGCGTCCGGCGATACTGTCGCCAGGGTAAAAGGTTTGCCGGGATCATGCGGGCACCTCACTCATCGCCAGCGCCAGGGCGACGGTAAAATCCGCACCGTTTTCGGGTAAGGGCGGCTGGCAGCGCGTTAGCGTTTCCCAGGGATCGCGCGTCGCATCAAAGAGCGCGATATCCGATGCAGAAAGCGCCAGCAGCGCGGCCAGCCCGGATATGTCGGCCGCGTCATCAATCGGACGTCGTCCCCACTGGTGGCGCATCGCCCACAGCCACTGGCTTTTATCCCGCCAGGCCACGCACGAGGCGGGGGCCACCGCCGGGAGAAAGTTTGCCAGCGCGCCCGCATCGGGCGTAATGGCCACCAGGCGCAGCTGTAGCGCCTTCGCCAACGCCAGGAGCGTTGCCACCTCTTTGTTTTGTGCCGCCGTGACATGCCAGGTGCTGCTGAAAGTGTCCTGAGAATAATCGAAGCACAGCGCGTCGGCTGGCATCTCCAGCTCGCGCGACAGGGCAGAGCTGACCCAGGAGACCTGCTCGCTGTCGCAAAGCGTCAGGGTGGGCCGGGGAAACGACCGTTGCAGCGTTCGCGCTGCGGGAAAGGCGAGGAAAACCCGGTGGTAATGCGGCAACGTTCGCCGCCAGCCGCGTAGCGCGTCAATCAGCTGGTCAGGCTTGTGAATTTTGCCCTCGCTGATGATGCCTTGCGCCAGTGGAACGGCCCACCAGCGCCGCAAACGCCAGGCCGTTTTCTCGCGCACCAGTGCAACAATCATTACCTTATCTTGTTGAATATGAACGCCCGTTTGCCATGTATTGAAAGCCATGCTTCACGATCTCCTTATCGCCCGTCAGGTTGACGGCTATATCAATGAATCAGGCTTGCCTTTATACTACCGCGCGATTGTTTAGAAACTGCCCAAGTGAAACCAAATGGGAAATCTCCGGTGAAGTTCGTAAAGTATTTATTGATCCTTGCAGTCTGTTGCATTCTGCTGGGAGCAGGCTCGATTTATGGTTTGTACAAATTTATTGAGCCGCAGCTGCCTGATGTCGCCACGCTTCGCGATGTGCGTCTCCAGATCCCAATGCAGGTCTATAGCGCCGATGGCGAGCTCATGGCGCAATATGGCGAAAAACGCCGTATCCCGCTGACCTTAAACCAAATTCCGCCCGTCATGGTGAAGGCCTTTATTGCCACCGAGGACAGCCGTTTTTACGAGCACCACGGTGTCGATCCGGTGGGGATTTTCCGCGCCGCCAGCGTCGCGCTGTTCTCCGGCCATGCGTCGCAGGGGGCGAGTACCATTACGCAGCAGTTGGCGCGTAACTTCTTCCTCAGCCCTGAAAAGACGCTGATGCGTAAGATTAAAGAGGTGTTCCTCGCCATCCGCATTGAGCAACTGCTGAGCAAAGATGAGATCCTTGAGCTTTACCTCAACAAGATCTATCTGGGCTACCGCGCCTATGGCGTGGGGGCGGCGGCGCAGGTCTATTTCGGTAAGCCTATCGAGCAGCTTACCTTAAGCGAAATGGCGACTATCGCGGGTCTGCCGAAAGCGCCTTCAACGTTTAACCCGCTGTACTCGCTGGAACGTGCCACGGCGCGTCGTAACGTTGTGTTGTCGCGTATGTTGAGCGAAGGCTATATCAGCCAGAACGAGTATGACCAGGCGCGCAGCGATGCTATCGATGCCAACTACCATGCCCCGGAGATCGCGTTTTCCGCGCCGTATCTCACGGAAATGGTTCGCCAGGAAATGGTCAGGCGTTACGGTGAGAAAGCCTATGAAGATGGCTATCGCGTTTACACCACGGTGACCCGCAAAGGTCAGCAGGCAGGGCAGCAGGCGGTGCGTAACAACGTGATGGATTACGACATGCGCCACGGCTATCGCGGTCCGTCGAACGTGCTGTGGAAAGTGGGCGAAAGCGCATGGGACAGCAAAAAAATCACCGACTCGCTGAAATCGCTGCCGACCTACGGCCCGCTGCTGCCTGCGGTTATTACCCAGGCCGATCCGCAGGAAGCGGTGGCCATGCTGGCCGACGGTACCTCGGTATCGCTGCGCATGGAGGGCATCCGCTGGGCACGACCGTACCGGTCTGACACCCTGCAGGGGCCAACGCCACGTAAAGTGACCGACGCCGTCCAGACGGGTCAGCAGATCTGGGTTCGCCAGGTGGGAGATGCCTGGTGGCTGGCGCAGGTGCCGGACGTGAACTCTGCGCTGGTGTCGATCAATCCTCAAAACGGTGCGGTGATCGCCCTCGTGGGCGGGTTTGATTTCAACCAGAGCAAGTTTAACCGTGCCACCCAGGCACTGCGTCAGGTTGGCTCGAACATCAAGCCGTTCCTCTACACCGCGGCGATGGATAAAGGCCTGACGCTCGCCAGCATCCTCAACGACGTGCCGATTTCCCGCTGGGATGCCGGGGCCGGTTCCGACTGGCAGCCGAAAAACTCGCCGGCGCAGTATGCAGGCCCTATTCGCCTGCGTCAGGGGCTGGGACAGTCGAAAAACGTGGTGATGGTACGCGCGATGCGCGCGATGGGCGTTGATTATGCCGCAGAGTATCTGCAGCGTTTCGGCTTCCCGGCGCAGAACATCGTTCACACTGAATCGCTGGCGCTGGGTTCAGCCTCGTTTACCCCACTACAGGTTGCGCGCGGGTACTCGGTGATGGCAAACGGCGGGTTCCTGATCGATCCGTATTTCATCAGTAAAATTGAGAACGACCAGGGCGGCGTTCTGTTCGAAGCCAAACCGAAAATCGCCTGTGCCGAGTGCGATATCCCGGTGATTTACGGCGATACGCCGAAGTCGAACGTGCTTGAGAACAAGGATATGGAAGATGTGGCTATCTCGCAGGAGCAGCAGAATTCAACCGTACCGCAGCCGCAGCTGGAGCAGGCCAACCAGGCGCTGGTCGCGCAAACCGGCGCGCCTGAGTATGCGCCGCACGTGATCAACACTCCGCTCTCATTCCTGATTAAGAGCGCGCTGAACACCAACATCTTCGGTGAGCCAGGCTGGCAGGGCACCGGCTGGCGTGCAGGGCGCGATTTGCAGCGCCACGACATCGGCGGGAAAACGGGGACCACCAACAGCTCGAAAGACGCGTGGTTCTCCGGTTACGGCCCGGGCGTGGTGACTTCCGTCTGGATCGGCTTTGACGATCACCGTCGCGATTTGGGCCGCACCACCGCTTCCGGCGCGATCAAAGATCAGATCTCCGGTTATGAGGGCGGCGCGAAAAGCGCTCAGCCAGCCTGGGATGCGTTCATGAAATCCGTTCTGGAAGGAGTGCCGGAGCAGCCGCTGACGCCACCACCTGGCATAGTAACGGTTAATATTGACCGCAGCACCGGGCAGCTGGCGAACGGCGGCAACAGTCGTGCAGAGTATTTCATCGAAGGCACCCAGCCAACCACGCAGGCGGTGCATGAGGTGGGTACAGAGCTGATTGATAACGGCGAGACGCACGAGCTGTTTTAAAAAATAAAATGCCCGATGAAAATCGGGCATAACATCGCAGGCCGGGTAAGGCGACGCCGCCACCCGGCTTTTTTATGGGCTACAGCCGCCCCTGTCCTTTCAGCCATTCCCGCACCAGGAACAGCGCACTCACGTTACGCGCTTCGGTAAAGTCCGGCTCTTCCAGCAGATCCATCAGATGCGCCAGCGGCCAGCGAACCTGCGGCAACGGCTCAGGCTCGTCCCCTTCCAGCCATTCCGGGTAGAGGTCTTCCGCCACCACAATGTTCATTTTGCTGGAAAAGTAGGACGGTGCCATGCTCAGTTTTTTGAGGAACGACAGCGCGTTTGCGCCAAAACCCGCCTCTTCTTTTAGCTCGCGGTTTGCCGCTTCAAACACCGACTCGCCCGGGTCAATCAGCCCTTTCGGGAACCCAAGCTCATAGGATTCCGTTCCCACAGCGTATTCGTGGATCAAAATCAGATGATCGTCAACGATGGGAATGATCATCACCGCTTCGCGCGATGACGGGCGCATACGTTCATAAACGCGACGCACACCGTTGCTGAACTCCAGGTCCACGCTTTCGACATTAAACAGACGCGATTTCGCGACCGTTTCAACGTGCAGAATGGTGGGTTTTTGTAGTGGTTTGCTCATCTTGATGGGTCTTTGCTGTGTGATCTGGCTTTATTGTGCGATATGCCGCACGGTTTCGGCAATGTCAATTGTTCTTTATTTACATTCTTGCAACGTAAAAGGATGTAGTTCTCAATTCAAAAGAAAAGTCAAGAGGTTGAAATGTTTCCAGGAATTTGCTGATATCGCGCCATGGCAGGCTTTGCTATCATCATCGATCACTGGGATGCGCTTCAAAATGCTCAAGTTCGACTCCTTACTTGCCGATAGCCAACCACAGACTCTGTTTCATTTTTAAAGGTGCAACTGACTACACCTGTAAGAAAATTAAGTAAGATGGGGAAAGCATGAGCACCATTTTGATTTTTCTCGCTGCTATGCTGGCCGGCGCAATGATTGCAGGGTGGCTATACAGGCGTCGCGTACATCGCCGATATCGGCTGCCCTTCCTGAACGCTTTTGCTGGCGCGACCACGCGTAAGCTGTCGCCAGAAGAACGCAGCGCAGTTGAACAATACCTTGAAACGCTTAATCGCTCTCAGCAATCGCCCGGGCCGACGGGTGCGACTGCCGCGCCGGTATCGCTCAACCTGAACGCGCAAAGCGATACGGTGCTGTGCGTGACGCGTTCCATTACCCGCTATGGCATCACTACCGACGATCCCAATAAATGGCGCTACTACCTCGACTCGGTTGAGGTGCATCTGCCGCCTTTCTGGGAGCAGTACATCAACGATGAGAACAGCGTAGAGCTGATCCATACCGACGCCCTTCCGCTAGTGATTACGCTTAACGGCCACACCCTGAGCGAATACGTTCAGGAAGCGCCGCGCTTTGCGCTGGAGCGTGCAAGCTCCACGCAGGCCTCGATTCGGGGTGAAGAGACCGAGCAGATTGAGCTGCTGAACATCCGTCAGGAGACGCATGAAGAGTACGCCCTGAGCCGCCCGGATGGCATCCGCGAAGCGGTGCTGATCGTGGTCGCGTTCCTGCTGTTTTTCTTCTGCCTGCTCACGCCCGACGTGTTCGTGCCGTGGCTCGCCGGGGGGGCTATCCTGCTGCTGGCCGCCGGGTTATGGGGCCTGTATGCCCCTCCCGCGAAAACTTCGCTGCGTGAAATCCACTGCCTGCGCGGAACGCCAAAGCGCTGGGGGTTGTTCGGCGAGAACGATCAGGAACATCTCAACAATATCTCGCTTGGCATTATCGATCTGATCTACCCGCGCCACTGGCAACCGTGGATCGTCCAGGATTTAGGCCATAAAACGGATATTGATATCTACCTCGACCGCCACGTTGTGCGCCAGGGGCGGTATCTCTCCCTGCATGATGAAGTGAAAAACTTCCCGCTTCAGCACTGGTTGCGCAGCACGGTGATCGCCGGGGGGGCCGCACTGGTCTTCGCGATGCTGCTGCTTTTCGTTCCGCTGGATATGCCGATCAAATTCACCCTGTCGTGGTTTAAAGGGGCGCAAACCGTCGAAGCCACCAGCGTTAAACAGCTGGACGACGCGGGCGTGCGCGTCGGCGATACGCTGCGTCTGAAGGGAACCGGGATGTGTAATATCCATGCGCCGGGCGCGTGGAACACCCGTCAGAATTCACCGTTTATGCCGTTCGACTGTTCGCAAATTATCTGGAACGACGCGCCTCCCCTGCCGTTACCGGAATCGGATATCGTCACCAAAGCCAATGCGCTCACCCAGACGGTCAACCGCCAGCTTCACCCCAAACCGGATGATGATTCTCGCGTCAGCCCGGCGCTGCGCTCGGCAATTCAAAAATCCGGCATGGTACTGCTCGATGACTTCGGTGAAATCGTGCTGAAGACAGAGGATTTGTGTTCCGCTCAGGACGAGTGCGTGCGCCTTAAAAACGCCCTGGTGAACCTGGGTAACAGCAAAGACTGGGATGCTTTGGTGAAACGCGCCGAAGCGGGACGACTGGATGGCGTCAACGTGCTGCTGCGCCCGGTCAGCGCCGAGTCGCTGGACAACCTGGTGGCAACGTCCACCGCGCCGTTCGTGATGCGCGAAACCACCCGTGCGGCGCAGGCGCTAAACAGCCCGGCACCGGGCGGCTTTGTTATCGCCAGCGATGAGGGCAGCGACCTGGTCGACCAGCCTTATCCTCAGGTCTCTCTTTACGACTACCCTGCTCAGGAGCAGTGGGGTGAATTCCAGCGGCTGGCGCAGATGCTGATGCAAACGCCGTTCACCGCAGAAGGGATCGTAACGGGAATTTATACCGATGCCAACGGCACACGTCATATCGGCCTGCACCGCATGCCGGATAGCGCCGGGTTATGGCGTTACATTGGCACCTCCCTGCTGATGCTCACGATGCTGGTGTGCATTATTTGCAACGGCTATCTGGCGGTACGCCGCTATCAGCGCTCGCGTTCGCGTCTGGCCGACATCCAGCAATATTATGAAAACTGCCTTAATCCTCAGCTTATCTCCGCCCCCGAGAGCCTGATCGGATAACGTCACCGCGCGACAAGTTGTGCTACCCTGTCGCGCACGTTTCTTCTGGCTGGAGTTTCCCTTATGCATCTTGATATCGCCTGGCAGGACGTCGATACCGTCCTGCTGGATATGGACGGCACGCTGCTCGATCTCGCCTTTGATAACTACTTCTGGCAAAAGCTGGTGCCGGAAACCTATGGCGAGCAGCAGGGTATCTCCGCCGCAGAAGCACAGGAATTCATTCGTTCGCAATATAGCGCGGTGCAGCATACGCTAAACTGGTACTGTCTTGATTACTGGAGCGAGCGCCTCGGCCTGGATATTTGTGCCATGACGACGACGCAGGGGCCGCGCGCCGTCTTGCGTGAAGACACGGTGCCGTTCCTGGATGCCCTGAAAGCAAGCGGCAAGCGCCGTATTTTGCTGACCAACGCGCATCCTCATAACCTGGCCGTGAAGCTGGAACACACCGGTCTTGCTGCGCACCTTGATTTATTACTTTCCACCCACACATTTGGTTATCCGAAAGAGGATCAGCGTTTGTGGCATGCGGTTGCGGAAGAGACCGGTTTACAGCCGGAGCGAACCCTGTTCATTGATGACAGCGAGCCGATTCTGGATGCGGCCGCCACGTTCGGGATCCGCTACTGCCTGGGCGTGACCAATCCTGATTCTGGCCTGGCCGAGAAAAGCTACGTGCGGCATCCGGGGCTGAACGATTATCGCCGGATGATCCCCTCACTCACCGTGAAGGAGACGCCATGAAAGAAAAGCCCGTTGATGGGGTAAGACTGGATAAATGGCTGTGGGCTGCCCGTTTTTATAAAACGCGTGCCCTTGCCCGTGAAATGGTTGACGGCGGCAAAGTGCATTACAACGGCCAGCGCAGCAAACCGAGCAAGCTGGTTGAACTGAATGCCACCCTGACGCTTCGCCAGGGCAACGATGAAAAAACGGTGGTGGTAAAAGCCATCACCGAGCAGCGGCGCCCCGCAACCGAAGCCGTTTTGCTTTATGAAGAGACGGCAGAAAGCATTGAGAAGCGCGAGAAAACCGCGCTGGCGCGCAAAATGAACGCGCTGACGATGCCACACCCGGACCGGCGACCGGATAAGAAAGAGCGCCGCGATCTGATGAAATTTAAACACGGTGAGAGCGAATAACCTCACCTGCACGAGAGATGAAAATGGCCCAACACGACCAATTACACCGCTATCTGTTTGAACAATTCGCCGTGCGCGGCGAGCTGGTCACCGTATCCGAAACCTGGAAACAGATTCTGGAAAACCACAACTACCCGCTGCCGGTGAAAAACCTGTTGGGCGAACTGCTGGTTGCCACCAGCCTGTTGACCGCCACGCTGAAATTCGCAGGCGATATCACCGTGCAGCTGCAGGGCGATGGCCCGATGACGCTGGCAGTGATCAATGGCAACAACCAGCAGCAGATGCGCGGCGTGGCGCGCGTTCAGGGCGACGTACCTGAAAACGCAGACCTCAAAACGCTGGTGGGTAATGGCTACCTGGTCATCACCATTTCACCAGAAGAAGGCGAGCGCTATCAGGGCGTTGTCGGCCTGGAAGGCGATACCCTGGCCGCCTGTCTGGAAGATTACTTCATGCGTTCTGAACAGCTGCCTACCCGTCTGTTCATCCGCACCGGTGAAGTGGACGGCCAGCCGGCGGCTGGCGGTATGCTGCTGCAGGTTCTGCCTGCTCAGGACGCGCAGACCAACGATTTCGAGCACCTGGCGACGCTGACGGAAACCATCAAAGCGGAAGAGCTGTTCACCCTGTCAGCGACCGACGTGCTGTGGCGTCTGTATCACGAAGAAGAAGTGACGGTTTACGATCCGCAGGCGGTTGAGTTTAAGTGCACCTGCTCCCGCGAACGTTGTGCGGGCGCGCTGAAAACCCTGCCAGATGAAGAGATCGACAGCATCATGGCGGAAGACGGCGAAATCGACATGCACTGTGACTACTGCGGCACGCATTACGTGTTCAATTCGATGGATATTGCGGAAATCCGCAATAACGCCTCCCCGGCGGATCCGCAGGTTCACTAAGCTCTGAGCCTGTTGCCCGGCGGCGCTATGCTTGCACGGGCCTACAAAAATTGTGCAGTCTCTTGATATGATTGCTCATTGTAGGCCGGGTAAGCGTAGCGCCACCCGGCAGGACCCGGCAAGAAAGTGCGCTAGCGCTACTGCGCGTTGTTGTAACTGTCGTAACTCATGTCGACACGCTCCCCGAAAATCTCAATATCCGCCCAGGGTTTCACGATAGATTTCACCCTCCCCTGCCGTAATGCGCGGTCGAGTTCTTCTCTGGTCAATGCCTCCGGCATTTTCCACGCGTCTCCGGCTATCCTCCAGCCTGTGTCTGTTTGTGTGTAAGCCACGATCGTGCGATCGGTGAATTGATACAGTACCGCTTCCGGTTTGCCGTCTCCGTTGAGATCGAGCGACATGAGCAAACAGTTACCCTGGGCGCTATCACAGCTCTCAAAGCGATACTGATTGCTAAGCATGGCTTGCCATAATCCTTTGTCAGGACGGGCCATTCCCGGCGCGAGCTGGACCTGCTTTTCCAGCATCGCGGCGGTCATTTTCTCCGCCCCGCCACGGTTTCCAGAGAGAAGACCATTAAGCTCGCGCTGGCGCTTAGGGTTTGAAATAAACTGCGGATCGTTTTGCAGCATTTCCAGCGCCTCTCGTCCCTTACGCCCGCTGTGGCTGAGCATATACAGGCTTAACTGATCTGCCGCGAGCCGCCCTTCCTTGTAGCGCGCCATATGGCTGTTCACGCTAATGCGCCACGGGTCGAGCACGGGGGTGTGGATCAACATCAGAAAGAGCAGTGAGAGCAACCCTGTCGCTGGCGTGACGTACGCCTGGAGCTTTTGCGATTCACGACGGTAGAAAAGGACGCTGACGCAAAAACCGACCGCCCACACCAGCGCCACCATAGTGACCAACGTGCCGTACAGGCGATCGGGCGACCAGCCGTACTGTGAAATGCGCAGCCACAGTGCCCATGCGGCCAGAACGGGATAAACCGGCACAACGATCACCGCCAGGCGAACCAAAGCGTTCAGCGCAGAGTAGTAAGGCAAGGTGCGGCGCTGCGGATGCCAGACGACCGTCACCAGAAGCAGCAACAGTAACGCCAGCGTCGTGAGCAGGCCCGCTGCGGAGATGCGTGTTGAAATGGTATCCAGGCCCACGAAAGGCAATGCGCCGATAAAGAGCAACGCCAGCGCCGCCGTCAACGGCAGCAGGCCGGTGGCGATAAGCGTGAGCAGATGCTGCAATGCGGCGATGAGCCGCACCTGCACGCATAGTCGATGTACCAGGTCACCGCGTAGCACAGCGCTCCCTGCAATGCGCCGGCAAGTACCACGGCACCACGCGCCGGGAGCGACAGCGTCTCACTGTTTTCCATTTCTCATCCCTTTTTCACGAAAAGCGTATTGTTTCAGGACAGGCACCCTCAACATAGTCAGAAATCTGCACTGCCGCAGGCGATGTGAATCGTTTTTAGCACTGTAACTCTTACGTAATTTTCCAACATGTATGCGATTACATTCACATTCTCTCCGTTAAAATCACCAGCATTTAACCTTTTAGGAACATTTTCCCCACCCAAAAAGCGATTCCTGCGATAATCCGCCTGCCCTGTGACTGGAGTCGCAGCGTTTTCCGTTAGCAAGGGTTTTGTCCAGATACGTAAATCTATGAGCCCCGTCGCGGTTAACAACCCCAGAAAAACCCTACAATTTCAGGCAGTACATATTGGCTAAGGAGCAGTGATATGCGTGTTACTGGTTTAACCCCGCAAGATCTCAAGGCTTATGGTATTCACGACGTCCAGGAAGTCGTCTACAACCCCGATTACGATACGCTGTATCAGGAAGAGCTCAATCCAGCACTGGAAGGATACGAGCGAGGTGTGTTGACGAACCTTGGTGCTATCGCCGTCGATACCGGTATTTTTACCGGTCGTTCGCCGAAAGATAAGTATATCGTCCGAGACGAAACCACCCGCGATACGCTGTGGTGGGCTGATAAAGGCAAAGGGAAGAACGATAACAAACCGCTCTCCCCGGAAACCTGGCAGCATCTGAAAGGGCTCGTCACCCATCAACTTTCCGGCAAGCGTCTGTTTATTGTCGATGCTTTCTGCGGCGCGAACGCCGACACTCGTCTCTCCGTGCGTTTTATCACCGAAGTGGCCTGGCAGGCGCATTTCGTGAAGAACATGTTTATTCGCCCAACCGACGAAGAGCTGCACGATTTCACCCCTGACTTCATCGTGATGAACGGCGCGAAATGCACTAACCCACAGTGGAAAGAGCAGGGCCTGAACTCCGAAAACTTCATCGCCTTCAACCTGACCGAGCGCATCCAGCTGATCGGCGGGACCTGGTACGGCGGCGAAATGAAGAAAGGGATGTTCTCGGTGATGAACTATCTGCTGCCGCTGCGCGGTATTGCCTCGATGCACTGCTCGGCAAACGTCGGCGAGAAAGGCGATGTGGCGGTATTCTTCGGCCTGTCCGGCACCGGTAAAACCACCCTCTCCACCGATCCGAAACGCCGCCTGATTGGCGACGACGAACACGGTTGGGATGATGACGGCGTGTTTAACTTTGAAGGCGGCTGCTACGCGAAGACCATTCGCCTGTCTGAAGAGGCGGAGCCAGATATTTACCACGCCATCCGTCGCGATGCGCTGCTGGAAAACGTCACCGTGCGTGCCGATGGCTCCATCGACTTCGACGACGCCTCGAAAACCGAGAACACCCGCGTCTCTTACCCGATCTATCACATCGACAATATCGTTAAGCCGGTGTCAAAAGCGGGTCACGCGACGAAGGTGATTTTCCTGACGGCTGATGCGTTCGGCGTGTTGCCGCCGGTTTCTCGCCTGACGGCCAGCCAGACGCAGTACCACTTCCTCTCCGGCTTTACCGCTAAACTGGCGGGGACCGAGCGTGGCGTAACGGAGCCAACGCCAACCTTCTCCGCCTGCTTCGGCGCGGCGTTCCTGTCGCTGCACCCGACGCAGTACGCCGAAGTGCTGGTGAAACGCATGCAGGCCGTCGGCGCGCAGGCGTATCTGGTGAACACCGGCTGGAACGGCACCGGCAAACGTATCTCTATCAAAGATACCCGCGCCATTATCGACGCCATTCTGGATGGTTCACTGGATAACGCCGAAACCTTCACGCTGCCGATGTTTGATCTGGCGATCCCGACGGAGCTGCCGGGCGTGGAGACGCGTATTCTCGACCCGCGCAATACCTACGGCTCACCGGAGCAGTGGCGTGAGAAGGCGGAATCGCTGGCGAAGCTGTTTATTGAGAACTTTGAGAAGTATACCGACACCCCGGCGGGCGTTGCGCTGGTGAGTGCGGGACCAAAGCTGTAACCCATCTCCCTCTCCCCGTGGGAGAGGGCCGGGGTGAGGGCATCAGACCGCAGAGGTCGTATTTTTGTCGGGTGGCGGCATCGCCTTACCCGACCTACAAAAAAAGGGTGGCAGATGCCACCCTTTTTTAACTCTCTTTCACCTGCCCGCGCGTCACCGGCACCGGTAACCAGGCGCGAATGCTCAAACCGCCCCGCTCGCTGGTGCCAATCTCCAGCAGCCCGTTATGGTTATCGACAATACGCTGCACAATCGCCAGGCCTAAGCCCGTTCCGCTGGTACTGCGTGCACTGTCGCCGCGTACAAACGGCTGGAACAGGTGTTTACGCTGCTCAGGCTTAATGCCCGGACCATCGTCTTCCACCTGGAACCACGCGCGGTTAAGTTCTGAGCCGCTACTGACCTTGATCCACCCGTTGCCGTATCGCGCCGCGTTAACCACCATATTGGCGACCGCACGCTTGATAGAGAGAGGATGCATACGCACCTGAATCTCGCCCGCCTGAAGGTCGGTATCAATTTCACGCTCGTAACCGCTCTCGGCGGCCACCACTTCACCCAGTACCGCGTTCAGGTCGGCCATTTCCATTGGCATCTCCTGCCCGGTGCGCAGGTAGTCAATGAACTGCTCGATTATGGCATTACACTCTTCGATGTCCTTGTTGATGGACTCGGCGAGATACCCGTCCTGCTCGCCCATCATCTCGGTTGCCAGACGAATACGCGTCAGCGGAGTACGCAGGTCATGGCTCACCCCCGCCATCAGCAGCGTGCGGTCGTCCGCCAGCTGCTTCACGCCTGCCGCCATGTGGTTAAAGGCGCGCGTCACCGAACGCACCTCCGACGCACCATACTCGCGCAGCGGCGGTGGAATAATCCCTTTACCGACCTGCAGCGCCGCGTGCTCCAGGTCGACCAGCGGTCGGTTCTGTATACGGATAAACAGCCACGCGCCCCCTATCGCCAGCAGCATGATCGCAAGGGTATAGCGGAACAGCGGAGAGAAGTCGCCCTGATGGATTTCAGTCAGCGGGACGCGCACCCAGATGTTGGGTGACAGCCAGGTTTTCAGCCAGACGACGGGCGAGCTTTTGTTGACCTCAACGCG
Organism: Enterobacter sp. V87_3; assembly: GCF_029967835.1. Taxonomy (NCBI): domain Bacteria; kingdom Pseudomonadati; phylum Pseudomonadota; class Gammaproteobacteria; order Enterobacterales; family Enterobacteriaceae; genus Enterobacter; species Enterobacter sp. V87_3. The sequence continues at coordinate 62,258 of NZ_JASCAM010000012.1, forward strand.
CACTTCGGTTGGGCCACCCAGCTGCTGCGCCATTTGCTGGCTGAGGAATTCATAGTGCTGCGCCCAGCGCAGACCCGCGTCTTCCGCCGCCTCATTCGAGTAAAGCGAAATGCCCAGTTCACGGTAGATTTCACGGCGAAACGCCGGGGGGACAACTAACTGCGTGCCGTCCTCCAGCTGCAGTTTATCGGTCATCAGCATACGGACTTCGTACGCCAGAACCTTATTAAACTGCTGGAGGCTCGGCAGGATCGCAAAGTTCAGCACCACCAGGTAGGTTGTCACCAGGCTGACAAACAGCAAGGTGACAATCAGGAGCAGAGTGCGGGCAAACGAGCTTCGCGGTGAGAAGCGCATTCGCCTCATGCTTTAGCGCCGTCCGGGACAAAGACGTAGCCCAGACCCCATACGGTCTGAATGTAACGAGGATGCGCCGGATCTTCTTCCACCATGCGGCGCAGACGGGAGATCTGCACGTCGATGGAACGTTCCATTGCGGAGTATTCGCGGCCACGCGCCAGGTTCATCAGCTTATCGCGGGAGAGCGGCTCACGCGGGTGGCTCACCAGCGCTTTCAGGACGGCAAACTCACCGCTGGTCAGCGGCATTGGCTCGTCTTCACGGAACATCTCGCGCGTGCCGAGGTTCAGCTTAAACTTGCCGAAGGCGATAACCGCCTCTTCCTGCGACGGTGCGCCAGGCAGTTCGTTCGCCTGGCGGCGCAGCACGGCGCGGATACGGGCCAGCAGCTCGCGCGGGTTGAACGGTTTTGGAATGTAGTCGTCAGCGCCGATCTCCAGGCCCACGATACGGTCAACTTCTTCGCCCTTCGCCGTCACCATGATGATCGGCATCGGGTTGCTCTGGCTACGCAGGCGGCGGCAAATAGAGAGGCCGTCTTCGCCCGGCAGCATCAGGTCGAGGACCATCAGGTGGAACGATTCGCGAGTCAGCAGACGGTCCATCTGCTCGGCGTTCGCCACGCTACGAACCTGGAAGCCCTGCTCGGTCAGATAACGTTCGAGCAGCGCGCGCAGGCGCATGTCGTCATCCACGACCAGAATTTTATAGTTCTCTTGCATTATGTGTACTCCCAAAGGTTCGGATCGTTTAATAACAGCGTATTCTAAAAAAGTGCACGTATTCGACCAGCGAATTCTGGTATAAATTCTAGTCGAAATTGTTACAAAGCATATTTAACAGCAGCTTATCTGCACACATCATCACATAAACCCTTATTTACACTGTCTGTTATTTTATGTGATACGTAATGTGCGAAAGGTTTGCAACGATGTCGAGTCAGAAGGTCACACCATGAAAACGCCCCTGATCACCCGCGAAGGGTACGAGAAGCTCAAAAAAGAGATGGATTACCTGTGGCGCGAAGAGCGTCCGGAAGTGACCAAAAAAGTCACCTGGGCTGCGAGCCTGGGCGATCGCAGCGAAAATGCTGACTACCAGTACAACAAAAAGCGGCTGCGCGAAATCGACCGCCGCGTACGCTACCTGACGAAATGCCTCGAACACCTCAAAATCGTCGATTACTCTCCGCAGCAGGAGGGCAAAGTGTTCTTTGGCGCGTGGGTGGAAATAGAGAATGACGACGGCGACACCCTGCGTTTTCGGATTGTCGGCTACGATGAAATTTTTGGTCGTAAGGATTACATCTCCATCGATTCCCCCATGGCCCGCGCCCTGCTGAAAAAGGAAGTGGGCGATTTAGCCGTTGTCCAGACCCCTGGCGGGGAAGCGAGCTGGTACGTGAACGAAATCGAGTACGTTAAATAGTCCGAGAGCGCCCTCCACGGCTGGCATTTTGCCGTGTCAGCCCGTATAACTATCCCCTGATTTTTCGACCCAACAGATGATAAAGCCATGATGAAAGAGTCGCTCTGCCGCATTATTGCGGGTGATATTCAGGCCAGAGCCGAACAGGTAGAAGCTGCCGTTCGCCTGCTTGATGAAGGGAACACCGTGCCGTTTATTGCACGTTATCGTAAGGAAGTCACCGGTGGTCTGGATGACACACAGCTGCGTAATCTGGAGACCCGCCTGGGCTACCTGCGCGAGCTGGAAGACCGACGTCAGGCCATCCTGAAATCCATCGGCGAGCAGGGCAAACTGACCAGCGATCTGGAAAAAGCCATTAACGGCACCCTCAGCAAAACCGAATTAGAAGATCTCTATCTGCCGTACAAACCAAAGCGTCGCACGCGCGGGCAGATTGCGATCGAAGCAGGTCTTGAGCCGCTGGCCGAGCTGCTGTGGAACGACCCCTCTCACGATCCAGACACCGAAGCCGCGAAATTTATCGACGCCGATAAAGGCGTGGCGGACACCAAGGCTGCGCTCGATGGCGCACGCTATATTCTGATGGAGCGCTTCTCTGAAGATGCGGCGCTGCTCGCCAAAGTGCGTGATTACCTGTGGAAGAATGCCCATATCGTCTCGACCGTTGTCAGCGGTAAAGAGGAAGAAGGCGCGAAGTTCCGCGACTATTTCGACCATCACGAACCCATTTCTACCGCGCCGTCGCACCGCGCGCTGGCCATGTTCCGCGGCCGCAACGAAGGCGTATTGCAGCTCTCCCTGAATGCCGACCCTCAGTTCGACGAGCCGCCAAAAGAGAGCCACTGCGAGCAGATCATCATCGATCACCTCGGCCTGCGCCTGAACAACGCCCCGGCAGATGCCTGGCGTAAAGGCGTAGTGAGCTGGACGTGGCGCATTAAGGTGCTGATGCACCTCGAAACCGAGCTGATGGGTACCGTGCGCGAGCGTGCGGAAGACGAGGCGATCAACGTCTTTGCCCGTAACCTGCACGACCTGCTGATGGCCGCGCCGGCGGGCCTGCGCGCGACCATGGGCCTCGATCCGGGCCTGCGTACCGGCGTGAAAGTGGCGGTGGTTGACGGGACCGGCAAGCTGGTCGCGACCGACACCATCTATCCGCATACCGGCCAGGCAGCCAAAGCGGCTGTTGCGGTAGCGGCGCTGTGCGAGAAGTACAACGTTGAGCTGGTTGCCATCGGTAACGGCACCGCGTCACGCGAAACCGAGCGTTTCTACCTGGATGTACAGAAGCAATTCCCGAAAGTCACGGCGCAGAAGGTCATCGTCAGCGAAGCGGGCGCGTCCGTTTATTCCGCGTCCGAACTGGCGGCGCAGGAGTTCCCGGATCTCGACGTTTCACTGCGCGGTGCCGTCTCAATTGCCCGCCGTCTGCAGGATCCGCTGGCGGAGCTGGTGAAGATAGACCCGAAATCCATCGGCGTGGGCCAGTATCAACACGACGTGAGCCAGACGCAGCTGGCACGCAAGCTGGATGCGGTAGTAGAAGACTGTGTTAACGCCGTCGGCGTAGATCTCAACACCGCTTCCGTTCCCCTGCTGACGCGCGTAGCGGGCTTAACCCGCATGATGGCGCAGAACATTGTGGCCTGGCGCGACGAGAACGGTCAGTTCAAGAACCGCCAGCAGCTCCTGAAGGTGAGCCGTCTGGGGCCGAAAGCCTTTGAGCAGTGCGCGGGCTTCCTGCGTATCAACCATGGCGACAACCCGCTGGATGCGTCCACCGTTCACCCGGAAGCCTATCCTGTCGTGGAACGTATTCTGGCGGCCACCCAGCAGGCGCTGAAAGATCTGATGGGCGATAACAGCGCGCTGCGTAATCTGAAAGCGGTCGATTTCACCGACGAACAGTTCGGCGTACCAACCGTGACGGACATCATCAAAGAGCTGGAAAAGCCGGGCCGCGATCCGCGTCCTGAGTTTAAAACCGCCACCTTTGCTGACGGCGTCGAAACCATGAACGACCTGCTGCCGGGCATGGTGCTGGAAGGCGCAGTGACCAACGTCACCAACTTTGGTGCGTTTGTCGATATCGGCGTGCATCAGGATGGCCTGGTCCACATCTCCTCCCTCGCCGACAAGTTCGTGGAAGATCCGCACACCGTGGTCAAAGCGGGCGACATCGTGAAGGTGAAGGTGCTGGAAGTGGATCTGCAGCGCAAGCGTATCGCCCTGACCATGCGTCTGGACGAGCAGCCTGGCGAAACCAACGCGCGCCGTGGCAGCAACGGCGGTGGCCGCGAACAGCAGCGCCCGGCGGCCAAAGCGGCAAAACCACGCGGTCGCGAGGCACAACCGGCTGGCAATAGCGCGATGATGGATGCGCTGGCGGCGGCAATGGGTAAAAAACGCTAAGTGGCTAAACGCCCGGTGGCGCTGCGCTTACCGGGTCTACGATTTTTGTAGGCCCGGCATACAGATCGCAGAAAATTAAATAATTAAGTCCTCACTCATTTATCAAAAATATGAAACCGGTTGTATATCCGTATATACACCACTATTTATCACATCTTTAACAAATAACCCTTTTGCGCTTCATTTCTTAAAATCACTAATATTGAGCAAGGTCAAACTGGCGCGAAATTAATTGCGCCGACAACATCCCGTCACATTTTTATTATTGCTGATAAAAACTATTCTCATTATCATCCTGTAGTAGATTATTTAACCTTCCGTGGAATCAGGCATTATGCAATTTACACCAGACAGTGCATGGAAAATTACCGGTTTTACCCGTGAAATTAGCCCGGCCTATCGGCAGAAGCTGCTGTCGTTGGGCATGCTCCCCGGCTCGTCATTCCAGGTCGTACGCGTTGCGCCCCTGGGCGATCCCGTTCATATCGAAACCCGACGCGTCAATCTGGTATTGCGTAAAAAAGACCTCGCATTAATTGAAGTCGAATCCTTATCCCGATAACACGCCAGCGGTTTCAGTGAGTCTATTACAATGAAAAAATTAACTATTGGCTTAATTGGCAATCCTAATTCCGGCAAGACAACCTTATTTAACCAGCTTACCGGCGCACGTCAGCGCGTGGGGAACTGGGCAGGCGTAACGGTAGAACGAAAAGAGGGTCAATTCACGACCACGGATAATCAGGTAACGTTAGTTGACCTGCCCGGCACCTATTCGTTAACCACCATCTCTTCGCAAACCTCGCTTGATGAGCAGATCGCCTGCCACTATATTTTGAGCGGCGATGCAGACTTACTGATTAACGTCGTGGACGCCTCCAACCTGGAGCGTAACCTCTACCTGACGCTGCAGCTGCTTGAGCTGGGCATTCCCTGCATCGTCGCGCTCAACATGCTCGACATTGCGGAAAAGCAGAACCTGCGTATTGATATCGATGCGCTCTCTGCCCGTCTGGGCTGCCCGGTGGTGCCGCTGGTTTCGACCCGCGCTCGCGGCATTGATGCCCTGAAGCTGGCGATTGACCGTCACACCGGAAACAGCGACGTTGAGCTGGTGCATTACGCCCGGCCGCTGCTGCGCGAAGCCAGCGCCCTGGCCCAGGCAATGGACGGCACCCTGCCCGCCCGCCAGCGCCAGTGGCTCGGCCTGCAGATGCTGGAAGGCGATATTTACAGCCGCGCCTATGCAGGCAACGCGGCGGATAAGCTGGACGTTGCGCTGGCGCGTCTCAATGACGAACTCGACGACCCGGCTCTGCATATCGCGGATGCGCGCTATCAGGCCATCGCGGCCATTTGCGACGTGGTCAGCAACGCGTTAACGGCAGAACCGAGCCGCTTTACCGCCGCGATTGATAAAATTGTCCTCAATCGTTTCCTCGGCCTGCCCGTTTTCCTGCTCGTGATGTACCTCATGTTCCTGCTCGCCATTAACATCGGCGGTGCGTTACAGCCTATTTTCGACGCCGGATCGGTTGCGATCTTTGTGCACGGCATTCAGTGGCTGGGTTACACCCTGCACTTCCCGGAATGGCTGACCATCTTCCTCGCACAGGGCCTGGGCGGCGGTATCAATACCGTTCTGCCGCTGGTGCCGCAGATCGGCATGATGTACCTGTTCCTCTCCTTCCTTGAGGACTCCGGCTACATGGCCCGCGCCGCGTTCGTGATGGACCGTCTGATGCAGGCGCTGGGCCTGCCGGGTAAATCTTTCGTACCGCTGATTGTCGGCTTCGGCTGCAACGTCCCGTCGGTGATGGGCGCCCGCACGCTCGATGCCCCACGTGAACGTCTGATGACCATCATGATGGCACCGTTTATGTCCTGCGGCGCGCGACTGGCTATTTTCGCGGTCTTTGCGGCGGCCTTTTTTGGCCAGCAGGGTGCGCTGGCGGTCTTCTCGCTGTACGTGCTGGGCATCGTGATGGCGATCCTGACCGGCCTGATGCTCAAATACACCATCATGCGCGGGGAAGCGTCGCCGTTTGTGATGGAGCTGCCGGTTTACCACGTGCCGCATCTTAAGAGCCTGGTGATCCAGACCTGGCAGCGCCTGAAAGGCTTCGTACTGCGCGCCGGTAAAGTTATCGTGATTGTCAGTATTTTCCTGAGCGCGTTGAACAGCTTCACCCTGAGCGGGCAAGCGGCAGATAACATCAACGACTCCGCGCTGGCCTCAGTCAGCCGCGTCATCACGCCGGTGTTCAAACCGATTGGCGTGCATGAAGATAACTGGCAGGCGACCGTGGGCCTGTTCACCGGCGCGATGGCAAAAGAGGTGGTTGTGGGTACGCTCAACACCCTCTACACCGCTGAAAACATTCAGGAGCAGGAGTTTAACACGGCAGAGTTTCACCTCGGTGACGAGTTGCTCGGCGCGGTGGATGAGACCTGGCAGAGCCTGAAAGACACCTTTAGCCTGAGCGTTCTGGCAAACCCCATCGAAGCCAGTAAAGGCGACGGCGAAATGGCCACCGGTGCCATGGGCGTGATGAGCGAGAAGTTTGGCAGCGCGTCAGCGGCCTACAGCTACCTGATCTTCGTGCTGCTGTACATTCCGTGCATCTCGGTGATGGGGGCGATTGCCCGTGAATCCAGCCGCGGCTGGATGGGCTTCTCCGTACTGTGGGGGCTTAACATCGCGTACTCGCTGTCGACGGTGTTTTATCAGGCGGCTAACTTCAGCCAGCATCCGCGCTACAGCCTGGTCTGCATTCTGGCGGTGATCCTGTTCAACGTGGTTGTGATCGGCCTGCTGCGTCGGGCGCGTAGCCGCGTTGACGTTAACCTGCTGGCGACCCGTAAAACCCCCGCCACCTGCTGCAACAGCCCGGCTGGCGACTGTCATTAAGAGGTGAACACCATGGCATCGTTAATTCAGGTTCGGGATTTACTGGCATTACAGGGACGGATGGAGGCAAAACAGATGAGCATCAACCTGCATACGCCGCAACCGATGATCGATGCCATGCTGGAAAGGCTGGAAGCCATGGGAAAAGCCGTGCGTATTCAGGAAGAGCCGAACGATTGCCTGTCGGGCAGCTGCAAAAGCTGTCCTGAAGGAAAGGCCTGCCTCAGGGAGTGGTGGGCGCTGCGTTAAGCGAGAGCCGGGCGTAACTGCCCGGCTCTTTTGTATTACTTAAAGACTTCAGCCGTAGCATGCACGTTTTTGGTGTCTTTCTGCGCGCTGGTAATCACGTAGTATTTTCCGCCCAGCTCATCCGCTTTTTTGGACAGCTCGCGCTTCGCATCCATCGGTGCTGTGGTGTCAGACGTGGTGATCTCCCCCACCTTGGTCAGATTCATCTCTTTGACCTTATCTTTTTGCAGCTCTTCTGCCGCAAACACGCCAAATGACAGAGACCCAATAACCAGAGAAGTGACAATACCTGTAACAAGTTTCATAACCCGACTCTCCTTAGGATTGTTGTTTTGATTATCGTAGGCAGAACAACCGCAACGACACCTTGAGTATTGTTGCGGTGCGGCATTTTTGCCAGGCGGGTGAGAAATCAATCAGGCCACACGTTGACGTAGCGCAACGAGCGCAGAAACGATCTCCTCAGGATGAGAGATGAACGGCGCATGGGCGGCTTTCGCCACCACCAGCGATTCACTTTCCGGCCAAAGGGTATCAAGCAGAGGAACGACTTTGCGCGGCACCAGGCCATCAAGATAGCCGTAGATCCTAAGGTGCGGCATCGCCAGCGAGGCAAGCGGTTCACGCAGATCGACCGTTCTCAGGATTTCCAGCCCGCCGTTGAGGACCGCCACGTCCGGCATCGGCAGAGCGAGCACGGTCTGTTTCAGCGTACGCGCATCCTGACGCGCCGTTTCCGTGCCCATCGTCTGTAGCGCCAGAAAACGCTCCACCGTGCGCTGGAAATCAGCGCTTAACTGCTGCTGGAACCCGGCCAACACCTCCGGTTTGATCCCCGGCCATGCATCATGCGCGCTGAAACAGGGCGACGAGGCCACGGTGACCAGCGCCTGCACGCGTTCGGGATGGGTAAGCGCAATCTGGCTCGCCACCAGCCCGCCCAGGCTCCAGCCCAGCCAGATGGCGTTTTGCGGCGCCGCGTCCAGGACCTCGTTTGCCATCTCAGCAAGCGTCATCGCACCATAGCCGCTGCTGCGGCCATAGCCGGGCAGGTCCACAAGATGCAGTGTAAAATGCGAGGCCAGTTCCTCACTTACGCAACGCCATACTTCAGCGTTCAGTCCCCATCCGTGCAGCAGCACAAGATGACAATTTCCCGTCCCAACGGTCTGCCACCACAGCGTCTTCATCAGCTATCGTTCTCTTTTTGACATGGAGGTTGTCTATGCTAACAGCGCCCGGCTTGTGCTGGCTATGCCGAATGCCGCTTACGCTGAGCGGATGGGGCATCTGTTCTGTCTGTACGCGCTCGCTGCAAGGGGGTATCAGCGGCTGCCCGCAATGTGGTTTACCGGCGACTAGCCCGCAGCTCCCGTGCGGCCGCTGCCTGAAAAAACCGCCGCCGTGGTGTGCCCTGGTGGCAGTAGACCACTACGTTCCGCCCCTGAGCGGTCTGATTCATTCCCTGAAGTTTTCCAGCCAGAGTTCGCTGGCGCGCCCCCTCGCCCGTCTGCTGCTGCTGGCGCTTTTACAGGCGCGACGCACGCGCCAGCTACCGGGCGTGGACATGATCATGAACGTGCCCCTGTATCGCCGTCGCCACTGGCGGCGAGGCTACAACCAAAGCGACCTGCTTTGCCGTCCGCTCGCCCACTGGCTCGGGTGTCGTTACCCTGCCTCAGCATTAACGCGCGTTCAGGCCACCGCGACCCAGCACCGGCTCAACGCGCGGCTGCGCAAACGAAACCTGAAAAATGCCTTTCGCCTTGAATTGCCGGTCAACGGCCTCCATATCGCGCTGGTGGATGATGTCGTCACCACGGGCAGCACCGTCGCCGAACTTTCACGGCTGCTTTTGCAAAGCGGCGCCGCGTCGGTTCAGGTATGGTGTCTGTGCCGTACCTTGTAGCCCTTCTTCAATGGGCGTATGATTATACCCAGGTAATTTAGTCAACTATTAGGCCAAAGCTATGATCCGTATTTCCGATTCTGCACAAGCGCACTTTGCCAAACTGCTGGCAAATCAGGAAGAAGGGACGCAGATCCGCGTGTTTGTGATCAATCCAGGCACTCCGAATGCAGAATGTGGTGTCTCTTATTGTCCACCGGACGCCGTGGAAGCAACCGACACTGCCCTTAAATTTGAGCAGCTCACGGCCTATGTCGATGAGCTGAGCGCGCCGTATCTTGAGGATGCGGAGATTGATTTTGTCACAGACCAGCTGGGTTCCCAGCTGACCCTGAAAGCACCGAACGCGAAAATGCGTAAAGTGTCTGACGATGCTCCGCTGATGGAACGCGTGGAGTACATGTTGCAGTCCCAGATTAACCCACAGCTGGCTGGCCACGGTGGTCGCGTCACCCTGATGGAAATCACCGAAGATGGCCTGGCTATTCTTCAGTTCGGCGGCGGCTGTAACGGCTGTTCCATGGTTGACGTGACGCTGAAAGAAGGGATCGAGAAGCAGCTGCTGAACGAGTTCCCTGAACTGAAAGGCGTGCGTGACCTGACCGAACACCAGCGCGGCGAGCACTCTTACTACTAAGCCGTCTGCCTTTGCCCGGTGGCGCTGCGCTTACCGGGCCTACAGTGACGCTGCACATTTTGATTCGTAAGCCGGGTAAGGCGAAGCCGCCGCCCGGCTTTTGTTTGCCCGCCTCTCCCCTCTGTATATGTTGACCTGCGTCTCATTATTTAAATTTTGCCTGCCTGGGTGATTCTCAATCACGTCATGTTACCCGTATCATTCCTGCGGACACTAAACATACCCATAACAGCCGACTAAACTTAATCGTTTCACAGGCGACCGTATTAGTGCCGTTAACGCTCTGTTCCCAGTTGGGACAATCGGAATTTGTCGTTGAAACAATGACGTTACCCATAACAATTCAAAGGCCAGGTAAATCATGCCATTAGTCATCGTCGCTATCGGTGTTGTGTTATTACTGCTCTTGATGATCCGTTTCAAACTGAACGGATTTATCGCTCTGGTTCTGGTGGCACTTGCAGTCGGTCTGATGCAAGGCATGCCGCTGGTAAAAGTTATCAGCTCAATTAAAGCCGGCGTCGGCGGCACGCTCGGCAGCCTGGCGTTGATCATGGGCTTTGGTGCCATGCTCGGCAAAATGCTGGCGGACTGCGGTGGCGCGCAGCGTATTGCCACCACGCTGATTGCCAAATTCGGCAAACAGCACATTCAGTGGGCGGTGGTATTAACCGGTTTTACCGTCGGTTTCGCGCTGTTCTATGAGGTGGGCTTCGTCCTGATGTTGCCATTGGTGTTCACCATCGCGGCGGCGGCCAACATCCCATTACTGTTCGTCGGTGTGCCAATGGCGGCTGCGCTGTCCGTGACCCACGGCTTCCTGCCTCCGCACCCGGGCCCAACCGCTATCGCGACCATCTTCCACGCCGATATGGGTAAAACCCTGCTGTTCGGTACCATCCTGGCGATCCCGACCGTGATTCTGGCCGGTCCGGTATTTGCCCGCTTCCTGAAAGGCATTGATAAGCCGATCCCGGAAGGTCTCTACAGCGCCAAAACTTTCACCGAAGAGGAGATGCCTGGCTTTGGCGTCAGCGTCTGGACCTCGCTGGTGCCGGTGATCCTGATGGCGATGCGTGCGATTGCCGAGATGGTTCTGCCGAAAGGTCACGCGTTCCTGAGCGTGGCGGAGTTCCTGGGCGACCCGGTCATGGCGACGCTGATTGCCGTTCTGATTGCGATGTTCACCTTCGGCCTGAACCGTGGCCGTTCAATGGACCAGATCAACGACACGCTGACCTCGTCCATCAAAATCATCGCCATGATGCTGCTGATCATCGGCGGTGGCGGTGCGTTCAAGCAGGTTCTGGTCGACAGCGGCGTGGACAAATACATTGCGTCCATGATGCATGCCACCAACCTGTCCCCACTGTTTATGGCATGGTTTATCGCAGCCGTTCTGCGTATCGCGCTGGGTTCCGCAACCGTTGCGGCCATCACGGCCGGTGGTATCGTGGCACCGCTGATCGCCACCACGGGCGTCAGCCCGGAGCTAATGGTTATCGCGGTAGGTTCCGGCAGCGTGATTTTCTCCCACGTCAACGATCCGGGCTTCTGGCTGTTCAAGGAGTACTTCAACCTGACGATCGGTGAAACCATCAAGTCCTGGTCCATGCTGGAAACCATTATCTCCGTGTGCGGCCTGGTCGGGGTTCTGCTGCTGAATATGGCTATCTGATGTAAAAAAGCCGGGTGGCGCTAACGCTTACCCGGCCTACATTCTATTCCCTCTCCCTTTGGGAGAGGGTTAGGGTGAGGGAAAAATCACCGCTTCTTAGTTAACGCTCTTCTGCGCTTATCCAGATCTTTAATCAGCCTGTTCACCCCGTCATCAGTAAACATCGCTTCCAGACCCACAGAAAGCTTGCGTCGCCAGTTCTTGTATTGATAGCTGGTCCCCGGGATGTTTACCGGCTCCGCCATATCAATCCAGTCCTCCGGCTGTAGACCCAGCAACGCGCTGTTGCTGTCGGCAATATAGCGCTGTAACCCGCGGTTGAGCGTGGACGTCATCGCCATCAGCGATGCCTTATGCCCGGCGCGTTTCGGCAGACAGCCGTGCTTGTGCAGCGCATCCAGCAGCCCCTGTTTCGCCAGCTCGCGATCCTGGTACAGGCCGCGTAAAACCACCTCATCCGGATACAGCCCCAGCGTTTTGCCGAGCGTCAGGTCGCCGCTTTCCCAGTAGCCACGAAGCGTAGGAAGGTCATGCGTCGTCGCGACTGCCATTGATTGTTCCGGGTACGCTTTCGGCGCGCGGAAGGTTTTCTCATGGTCGCTCTCAAAATAAAGCACTTTGTAGGAATACACGCCGCTGTCGCGCAGCTTGCTGACGATTTCCACCGGCACGGTACCGAGATCTTCGCCGATCACCATGCACTGATGACGTTTACTCTCCAGCGCCAGGATCGACAGCAGATCGTCCACCGGGTACTGCACGTATGCCCCGTGATCGGCCGTTTCACCGTACGGGATCCACCACAGGCGCAGCACCGACATAACATGGTCAATGCGCAGCGCGCCGCAGTTCTGCATATTCGCGCGCAGCAGATCGATGAACGGCTGGTAGGCGCGAGCGGCCATGACGTGCGGATCCATCGGCGGCAGACCCCAGTTCTGGCCCAGCGGGCCGAGGATGTCCGGCGGCGCGCCCACGGAGGCTTTCAGGCAGTAAAGCTCGCGGTCGCACCAGGTTTCCGCCCCGCCCTCTGCCACGCCAACCGCCAGATCACGGTACAGGCCAATCGGCATGTTATAGCCCTGGCTCACCTGCCAGCAGGCGGCAAACTGGCTGTACGCCAGCCACTGCAGCCAGAGATAAAAATCCACCTCGTCGGCATATTTTTTACAGAAGGCTTTTACTTCCGGGGTATCCACCCGTTGATACGCCTTCGGCCATACCGGCCAGCCCCAGCGCATCTCGTCTTCCTTCACCTGGTAGGCGTGCAGCGCATCGAACGCCGCCTGCCAGTAAAGGCTCTCGCCCTCCCGGTCTACAAACTGACGGAAAGCGGCCATCTGCTCGTCATCGCGCTTCGCAAACCCCTTCCACGCCAGGCGCAGCGCGGCCATTTTCAGCGAGGTGACGGCAGAGTAGTCCACCCACTCGGCGTCGCGTGCCTGCTTCAGCATCTGCTGCGTGGTCTCCAGCCTCCACCACGCCTGCGCCTCTTTGCTGTTTTTGAAATCATCCAGCGCGTTAACGTCGATATAAATGACGTTTAACCAGCGACGCGAAGACGGGCTGTACGGGCTGGCGCTTTCCGGGTTCGCCGGATAGAGCGCGTGGATTGGGTTGAGGCCGATAAACGCCCCGCCGCGCTCACCCACTGACGAGAGCATCTTTTTCAAATCGCCGAAGTCGCCGATGCCCCAGTTACTGTCGGAGCGCAGCGTGTAGAGCTGCACGCAGGCCCCCCACAGCTTTTTGCCCTCCACCAGCGCCTGCGGCTCATAGCAGCGCTTCGGCGCAACGATCACCCGGCAGGCGAACGGCTTGTCATTCTGGGTGAGCGTTAACGTGTGGTAGCCCTCCGGCAGTTTTGCCGGAAGGGTAAAGCGTTTGCCGCCGGTGGCGTGGCCTGTGTGCGCCTGCCCCGCTTCGGTAGTGAGCTGCCAGCTAAACTCGCCGTGCCCCTCCACCGTCAGCGACATTTTTTTGCCCGCGGTAAAAACCTTGACGTTCGGCACCGGGGAGGCCGACGCTTTCGCGCCGGTGTTGTGCATGGCATCCAGCAAACGTCTTTTGGTTTCAGCGCCAATAGACTGTGGTTTGCCGTGAGCATTAATGTAACTGAGGCTTATCCCCGCCGCCTGCGCGGCGCTATCCAGACGTTTACTCTCCATCGCGCTTCCTTAGCGTTTTGCCTGCCAGATACGAGCCTGATAGTCACGGATTGAGCGGTCAGAGCTGAACATACCGCAGCGGGCGGTATTCAGGATACACGCGCGGGTCCAGGCCTCCTGGTCGCGGTACAGCACATCGACCTGCTTTTGCGCATCCACGTAGGCCGTGAAGTCCGCCATCACCAGGTACGGGTCGCCGCCCTGTTTGCCCATGCTGTGCAGCATCTGGTCGAACGCGTGCTTGTCGCCGTCGCTGTATTTACCGCTCTCCAGCTCTTTCAGTACTGCATCCAGCACTTTGTCTTTTTTACGCCACTTCACCGGGTCGTAGCCTTTGGCTTTGATGGCTTTCACTTCTTCAACAGTATGGCCGAAGATAAAGATGTTCTCTTCCCCAACCTTCTCGGCGATTTCGACGTTCGCACCGTCCAGGGTGCCGACGGTCAGCGCGCCGTTCAGCGCGAGCTTCATGTTGCCCGTACCGGAGGCTTCTTTACCCGCCGTTGAGATCTGCTCAGAGATATCCGCCGCCGGGATCAGCATTTCCGCCGCCGAGACGCAGTAGTCCGGCAGGAACACCACCTTCAGCTTGTCTCCCACCTTCGGATCGTTGTTGATCGCCGCCGCAACCTTATTAATGGCGAGGATGATGTTTTTCGCCAGATAGTAGCCCGGCGCGGCTTTCGCACCGAACAGGAACACACGCGGCACGCGGTCGGCCTGCGGGTTCTCGCGGATCTCCTTGTACAGCGCCAGAATGTGCAGCAGGTTCAGGTGCTGGCGCTTGTACTCGTGCAGGCGCTTAATCTGGATATCAAAAATAGCGTTCGGGTTGATCTCAATTCCGGTGCGCATCTTCACAAACGCCGCCAGGCGAACTTTGTTCTCCCGCTTGATGGCGCGGTACTGCTCGCGGAATTTGGCGTTGTCGGCCTGTTTTTCCAGACTGATGAGCTGGTCCAGATCGTTGGCCCACTCTTTCTTCAGCGTCTTGTCCAGCAGGCCCGCCAGCAGCGGGTTGCACTGCTTGATCCAGCGGCGCGGTGTGATGCCGTTGGTCACGTTGTGGAATTTGGTCGGCCACAGCTGGTGATATTCCGGGAACAGATCTTTCACCACCAGGTCGGAGTGCAGCGCCGCCACGCCGTTGACCGCAAAGCCGCTCACCACGCACATGTTCGCCATGCGCACCTGTTTGTCATACACCACGGCCAGCTTCGCCCAGACGGCGTTATCACCCGGCCATGTTTTCTCCACCAGCGTTTTAAACTGGTCGTTAATCGTGTTGATGATCTGCATGTGGCGCGGCAGCAGGGTTTTCACCAGCTTCTCATCCCAGCACTCCAGCGCTTCCGGCATCAGGGTGTGGTTGGTGTAGGCAAAGGTGCGGCTGGTAATCGCCCAGGCGTCATCCCAGCTCAGCTGATGCTCATCGATCAGCACGCGCAGCAGCTCAGGGATCGCAATCGTCGGGTGCGTGTCGTTGAGCTGAATCACTTCGAAGTCCGGCAACTGTGCCAGCTTACGGCCCGCCAGATGATGACGGCGCAGAATATCCGCCACGGAGCAGGCGCACTGGAAGTACTGCTGCATCAGGCGCAGCTTTTTACCCGCCAGATGGTTGTCGTTCGGGTAGAGCACTTTAGTCAGTTTTTCGGCGTCGATGCCCTGCTGCTCGGCACGCAGGAAATCGCCGTCGTTGAATTTGGTCAGGTTGAACGGATGCGCGTGCTTCGCCTGCCACAGGCGCAGCGGCTGAGAGACGCCGTTACGGTAACCGAGCACCGGCAGGTCCCAGGCTTCACCGGTAAGAGTAAACGCTGGCTCCCAGAGCCCTTGCTTCGAGACTTTCCCGCCAATGCCCACCTGCACATCCAGCTGCGCGTTGTGGCGGAACCACGGGTAGGTGTTGCGATGCCAGTCGTCCGGCGCTTCCATCTGATGCCCGTCGGCGAACGACTGACGGAACAGGCCGTACTGATAGTTCAGGCCATAACCGATGGCCGACTGGCCGACGGTCGCCATGGAGTCGAGGAAGCAGGCCGCCAGACGCCCTAAACCACCGTTGCCAAGCGCCGGGTCGGTCTCTTCTTCCAGCAGGTCGGTCAGGTTAACGTCGTGCTCTTTCAGCACATCGCCCACCTCCTGATACCAGCCGAGGTTAAGAAGGTTGTTGCCGGTGAGGCGCCCAATCAGGAATTCCATCGAAATATAGTTCACGTGACGCTGGCCCTTAACGGGCTTCGCCACCGGCTGAGCATCCAGTTGCTCTGCGAGCGCACCGCTCACCGCCTGCCACCACTGGTGGGGCGTCATTTCGTTTGCAGCATGAAGGCCAAAACGCTGCCACTGACGCGTCAGGGCAGCCTGAAATTGAGCTTTGTTGAAGGTAGGCTGTGACATAGGGAATCGGCATCCTGTAGAGAGAAAATTAACCACTGGCGCTAGTGTGCCTGGCTCATTACGCCACTTCCTCCTCCCGTAAAGGATTAGCCAGGGAGGAGTAGCGGGGATGAGCAGAAAAGTGTGATCGAGGCCACTTTGCGCGCCAGGCGGCAGTGTGCGTTGAAGGCGAAAAGATAACCGGGAAGAGTGTCAAAAAAATGAAATGCCGTTTCGTAAGAAATTAATTCACGTCGAAACGATCTCTTACAGAGAATACGCTTTTTGCAATTAAGGGGTTTCTCAGAGAAGTATTACGCCTGCTGAACATTACCCAAACTTTATTAACGCGGACGTGATTATCCCGTTATGAAACCCGTTTCAGCGTAAGCGCACGTCATGCAAACAATCCAGTATCCATGCGGCATGAGGGCCATTTTTAAAAAGTTCCGCCGCCTGCCGGAATGTTTTGTGACACAGTGCAAATTCAGAGGCACAAAACCCAGACATAACTTGCAATAGTTCTTCTATTCACCGACCTTATATCTATTAATTACGAAGCGCAAAAAAAATAAATTTCTCGTTCCCCACAGTGAAGTGAAAACTATGTTGATTCCGTCCAAATTAAGTCGCCCGGTTCGCCTCGACCACACGGTGGTCCGCGAGCGTCTGCTGGCTAAACTTTCCGGCGCGCATAATTTCCGACTGGCGCTGGTGACGAGCCCTGCAGGTTATGGAAAGACAACGCTCATTTCACAGTGGGCGGCGGGCAAAAGCGATCTCGGCTGGTACTCCCTTGATGAGGGCGATAACCAGCAGGAGCGTTTTGCCAGTTATTTAATTGCTGCCCTTCAGCAGGCCACCAACGGCCATTGCGTAGCCAGCGAAGTGATGGTGCAAAAACGCCAGTACGCCAGCCTGTCTTCCCTTTTCTCACAGCTCTTTATTGAACTGGCCGAATGGCATCGTCCGCTGTACGTGGTGATTGATGATTACCATCTGATCACCAACCCGGTTATTCATGAGTCGATGCGCTTTTTCCTGCGCCATCAGCCGGAAAATCTCACCCTGGTGGTGCTGTCGCGCAATTTACCGCAGCTCGGCATCGCAAACCTGCGCGTGCGCGATCAGCTTCTCGAGGTGGGCAGCCAGCAGCTGGCCTTTACCCATCAGGAAGCCAAGCAGTTCTTTGACTGCCGCCTGACCTCCCCGATTGAAGCCTCCGAGAGCAGCCGTCTGTGCGATGACGTTGCCGGCTGGGCGACCGCCCTGCAGCTCATTGCCCTCTCTGCGCGACAAAATAACAGCCCGACGCATCAGTCCGCGCGTCGTCTGGCGGGTATCAATGCCAGCCATCTGTCGGATTATCTGGTGGACGAGGTGCTGGACAGCGTTGATCCCTCTACCCGTAACTTCCTACTCAAAAGCTCCCTGCTGCGCTCCATGAACGACGCGCTGATTATGCGCGTCACCGGCACGGAAAACGGCCAGCTTCAGCTCGAAGAGATTGAACGTCAGGGACTCTTTCTGACGCGGATGGACGATCCCGGCGAATGGTTCAGCTATCACCCGCTGTTTGGCAGCTTCCTGCGCCAGCGCTGCCAGTGGGAGCTGGCCGCCGAACTGCCGCAGATCCACCGCGCCGCCGCCGAGAGCTGGATGGCTCAGGGCTTCCCGAGCGAGGCGATCCACCATGCGCTGGCCGCCGGTGATGCCAACATGCTGCGCGATATTCTGCTCAACCATGCGTGGGGGCTGTTTAACCACAGCGAACTGACGCTGCTTGAAGAGTCGTTAAAAGCGCTGCCGTGGGAAAGCCTGCTGGAAAACCCGCGTCTGGTGCTGCTGCAGGCCTGGCTGATGCAGAGCCAGCATCGCTACAGCGAAGTGAATACGCTGCTGGCGCGCGCCGAGCAGGAGATGGAAAGCGAGATGGACGCCACCCTGCACGGCGAGTTCAACGCGCTGCGCGCCCAGGTGGCTATCAACGATGGCGACCCGGAAGAGGCCGAACGTCTGGCGATGGTCGCGCTGGACGAACTGCCGCTGGCGAACTTCTACAGCCGCATTGTGGCGACCTCGGTACACGGTGAAGTGCTGCACTGCAAAGGCGACCTGACGCGCTCGCTGTCGCTGATGCAGCAAACCGAACAGATGGCGCGCCGCCATGACGTGTGGCATTACGCGCTGTGGAGCCTGATCCAGCAAAGCGAGATTTTATTCGCGCAGGGGTTCCTGCAGGCCGCCTGGGAGAACCAGGAGAAAGCCTTCCAGCTTATTCGTGAGCAGCATCTGGAACAGCTGCCGATGCACGAGTTCCTGCTGCGCATTCGCGCTCAGCTGCTGTGGGCGTGGTCGCGTCTGGACGAGGCGGAAAGCGCCGCGCGTCAGGGCGTGAACGTGCTCTCCAGCTTCCAGCCGCAGCAGCAGCTGCAATGCCTGGCGCTGCTGGTGCAATGCTCGCTGGCGCGTGGGGATTTGGACAATGCGCGCAACCATCTTAACCGCCTGGAAAACCTGCTCGGCAACGGCCAGTACCACAGCGACTGGGTTTCCAACGCCGATAAGGTCCGGGTGATTTACTGGCAGATGACCGGCGACAAAAAATCCGCCGCCAACTGGCTGCGCCACACGCCGAAACCTGAATTTGCCAATAACCACTTCCTGCAAAGCCAGTGGCGAAACATTGCCCGCGTGCAGATCCTGCTCGGTGAATTTGAGCCTGCCGAAATTGTGCTGGAAGAGTTGAACGAAAACGCCCGCAGCCTGCGCCTGATGAGCGATCTGAACCGTAACCTGCTGCTGCTCAACCAGCTTTACTGGCAGGCGGGTCGCAAAAACGACGCGCAGCGCGTGCTGCTGGAAGCGCTGCAGCTGGCTAACCGTACCGGGTTTATCAGCCACTTTGTGATTGAGGGTGAAGTGATGGCGCAACAGCTGCGCCAGCTGATTCAGCTCAACACGCTGCCGGAGCTGGACCAGCACCGCGCCCAGCGCATTCTGCGTGAGATTAATCAGCACCATCGGCACAAGTTCGCCCATTTTGACGAGAACTTCGTCGAACGGTTGCTGAACCACCCTGAAGTGCCGGAACTTATCCGCACCAGTCCGCTCACCCAGCGTGAATGGCAGGTGCTGGGGCTGATCTATTCAGGGTACAGCAATGAGCAGATTGCCGGCGAGCTGGCCGTCGCGGCGACGACCATTAAGACGCACATCCGTAATCTGTATCAGAAGCTCGGCGTGGCGCATCGTCAGGATGCGGTGCAGCATGCGCAGCAGTTGCTGAAGATGATGGGGTATGGCGTGTAGGTTTTGTGCGGCCTGATGCCCTCACCCCGGCCCTCTCCCACAGGGAGAGGGAGAAAGACCGCTCAACACAACTCTAACTGCAAATTATTATCTTTAATCACCTGCAACACGCCCGCCGGGGGCATCACGTCGGTGTAAAGCGCATTGACCATGCTGATGCTGCCCATATTCACCATCGCGTTTCGGCCAAACTTGGAGTGGTCCGCCACCAGCATCACGTGGCGTGAATTCTCAATGATCGCACGCTTGGTGCGAACTTCGTGGTAATCAAACTCCAGCAGCGAGCCGTCGCTGTCGATACCGCTGATCCCCAGAATGCCGAAATCGAGGCGGAACTGAGAGATGAAATCGAGCGTCGCTTCGCCGATGATCCCGCCGTCGCGGCTGCGCAGTTCGCCACCCGCGAGAATGATGCGGAAATCATCTTTCTGCATCAGGGTATTGGCGACGTTCAGGTTGTTGGTGACCACGCGCAGGTTCTCGTGTTGCAGCAGCGCGTGCGCAACCGCCTCTGGCGTGGTACCGATATCAATAAACAGCGTCGCGCCGTTGGGGATCTGGCTGGCGACCTTACGCGCAATGCGCTCTTTCTCCGCCGTTTGTGTCGCCTTACGGTCGTGCCAGGAGGTGTTCACCGAGCTGGACGGCAGCGCCGCCCCGCCGTGATGGCGCAGAATACGGCTTTGATCGGCCAGGTCGTTTAAATCGCGACGAATGGTTTGCGGGCTGACGGCAAACTGCTCCACCAGCTCTTCGGTACTGACGTATCCCTGTTTTTTTACCAGTTCGATAATGGCGTCATGACGCTGCGTTTGTTTCATGAAATATCCCTGGAATTATGTTCGTTTTCGCGCATGGAGCGTGTCGGCGAAGGCCATCGCCAGCCCGACGGCCAGACCGGTGACGTGGGCACCGTTGGCAATGGACATACCAAACAGATCAAACCATCCGGCAATAAGCCATATTAACGCAAAGGCGATTAATCCGCGCTGCAGATAGATGCCGCTCTCCGGGTCGCGCTCGCCTCTGAGCCAGACGTACCCCATCAGGGCGTAGACCACGCCGGACAGGCCGCCGAACCATGGCCCGCTGAATTTATGCTGCACATAGCCGCTCAGCAGGGCGCTAATCACGGTGAGCACAATCAGCTTGCCGCTGCCCAGTCGCTTCTCAACGATACCGCCGAGGTACCACCACCACAGCAGGTTGAAGAGAATATGCATCACCGAGAAGTGCATCAGCGTATGGGTGAAGTAACGCCAGACGTCAAACTGCAGGGAGGGATCGTACGGCCACGCCAGCGCAAGCATCACGGGCTGATCGCCGACCACGTTCATAATGATAAAGACCAGAATACAGGCCGCCATCAGCAGCAGCGTAAACGGCCCGGCGCGTTCGCGCAGCGTGGCGATAAAAGGAAAACGACGGTATTGCAGCCCGCTTCCCGTCTGGCCGGACTGCCAGCTCGCGGCGAGGTAGCGCGGGTCGGCGGGATTCTCAAGGAAACGCGCCAGCTCCTCGTTGACGCGCGCGGCCTGGCTTTCGTCGGCGAGCCAGACGTCGGTTTGCGTATGTTGCTGAAGGGTAAGGATAACGCCCTGCGTCGCCATATAGTCGACAAACGCCTGGGCGACGCGCGGGTTGGTAAAGGAGGTGATCATCAACATGGGCGGCGGTCGCTTATTTCCACACAAAAGAGGACAGTATAGCGAGATCAGCGCTCAAACGCGTACTCAACTTCTGCCGGGAAATGGCGATGCCAGGCATCGAAGCCGCCATCAACGCTGTACACCGCATCGTAACCCTGCTGAAGCAGGTACTGCGCCGCGCCTTTGCTGCTGTTGCCGTGGTAGCACATCACCATCACCGGCGTTTCGAAGTCATTATCGCGCATAAACGCGCCCAGTGTGTCGTTGGTGAGATGGAACGCGCCCGGCGTATGGCCCATCGCAAAGCTCTGCGGATCGCGGATGTCCACCAGCACCGCTTTTCCCTGGTGCATCTTCTGGTGGGCTTCTTCTACGTTAATACATTCAAACTGATCCATGGTGTTCTCTTTCTGTTGTTCAGGTTGGGTGCGCTCTGATGCCCTCACCCCAGCCCTCTCCCACAGGGAGAGGGAGAAAAGTTGGCCGCACTATTTTACCCTGTAGTGTACGTCCTGGCGGCGGGTAAACGCCATTATGTTATCCATATCACTCTAAATTGTTTTTTTGATGTTACCAAAGGCGCGTTCCTTTGCTATTATGAGCGATATCGAACATTTCTGAGCTTTAACGAAAGTGCATGAGGGTGTTATGGAAACCAAAGATCTGATTGTGATAGGCGGGGGCATCAACGGTGCCGGTATTGCGGTTGATGCCGCAGGACGCGGTTTATCCGTGCTGATGCTGGAAGCTAACGATCTCGCCTGCGCGACGTCGTCCGCCAGTTCCAAACTGATTCATGGCGGCCTGCGCTACCTGGAACACTACGAATTCCGTCTGGTCAGTGAAGCCTTAGCTGAACGCGAAGTGCTGCTGAAGATGGCGCCTCATCTGGCGATCCCGATGCGCTTTCGTCTGCCGCATCGCCCGCATCTGCGCCCGGCGTGGATGATCCGTATCGGCCTGTTTATGTACGATCATCTCGGCAAACGCACCAGCCTGCCGGGATCGAACGGCTTGCGTTTTGGCTCAGAATCGGTCCTGAAACCTGAAATCGTGCGCGGATTCGAATATTCCGACTGCTGGGTGGACGATGCGCGTCTGGTGCTGGCCAATGCGCAAATGGTCGAGAAGAAAGGCGGCGAGGTGAAAACCCGCACCCGCGCTACCGCGGCCCGCCGTGAAAACGGCCTGTGGATTGTGGAAGCGGAAGACGTGGATACCGGCGAGAAATTCAGCTGGAAAGCGCGCGGCCTGGTGAACGCCACTGGTCCGTGGGTGAAACAGTTCTTTGATGACGGTATGCACCTGCCTTCGCCTTACGGTATCCGCCTGATTAAAGGCAGCCACATCGTTGTGCCGCGCGTCCATACGCAGAAGCAGGCGTATATCCTGCAGAACGAAGACAAGCGCATCGTGTTTGTGATCCCGTGGATGGATGAGTTCTCCATCATCGGCACCACCGACGTGGAGTACAAAGGCGATCCGAAACACGTCGAGATCGACGAGAGCGAAGTGAACTACCTGCTGAAGGTCTATAACGCGCACTTTAAGAAACAGCTGGCGCGTGATGACGTGGTCTGGACCTACTCCGGCGTGCGTCCGCTGTGCGATGACGAATCCGATTCGCCGCAGGCCATCACCCGCGATTACACGCTCGATATTCATGACGTGGACGGCCAGGCTCCGCTGCTGTCGGTCTTTGGCGGCAAGCTCACCACCTACCGCAAGCTGGCCGAGCACGCGCTGGAAAAACTGGCCCCGTACTATAAAGGCATCGGCCCGGCATGGACCAAAGAGGCGGTACTGCCCGGCGGTGATATTGGCGATAACCGCGATGATTTCGCGGCGAAGCTGCGTCGTCGCTATCCGTTCATTACCGAAGACATGGCGCGCCACTACGCCCGTACGTATGGCAGCAATACCGACCTGATCCTCGGTGAGGCGAAAACGCTGGCGGATCTGGGCGAGCATTTCGGCCATGAGCTGTACGAAGCCGAGCTGCGCTATCTGGTGGAGCACGAATGGGTGCGCCGTCTGGAAGATGCCATCTGGCGTCGTACCAAAGAAGGGATGTGGCTTAACGCCGAGGAGCAGTCGCGCGTGGCGCAGTGGCTGGCACAACATGCGGGAAAGCGTGAGTTGTCACTCGCGTCCTGAGGGTGAAAAAAATGCCCGGTGGCGCTGCGCTTACCGGGCCTACAGGATCGAGTAGGCCGGGTAAGGCGGAGCCGCCACCCGGCTTTGTTTTACAACCGCACCGGATCAATATGCCAGATGGTGTCGGCATACTCCTTGATGGTTCTGTCCGACGAGAAATACCCCATATTGGCGATGTTATGCATCGCGGCGCTGGTCCACTTCTCCTGCTGGCGATACAGATCGTCCACTTTATCCTGGCAATCCACGTAGCTGCGGTAATCCGCCAGCACCTGATAGTGGTCGCCGAAGTTAATCAGCGAATCCACGAGGTCACGGTAGCGGCCCGGCTCGTCAGGGTTAAAGAGACCGGTCGCGATTTGCGTCAGCACCTGGCGCAGCTCCTCGTCCTGCTCGTAATACTCACGCGGCTGGTAGCCCTTCCTGCGCAGCGCCTCCACCTCTTCCGTGGTGTTACCGAAGATAAAGATATTCTCCGCGCCCACATGCTCCAGCATCTCGACGTTGGCACCGTCCAGCGTGCCGATGGTCAGCGCACCGTTCAGGGCAAACTTCATGTTACTGGTCCCGGAAGCCTCCGTTCCCGCCGTGGAAATCTGCTCGGAGAGATCCGCCGCCGGAATGATCATCTGCGCCAGGCTCACGCTGTAGTTGGGGATAAAGACTACCTTCAGCTTGTCGCCAATGACCGGATCGGTGTTGATCACCTTCGCCACATCATTGATAAGATGAATAATGTGCTTCGCCATGTAATACGCCGACGCCGCTTTACCGGCGAAGATTTTCACGCGCGGCACCCAGTCGGCGGTAGGATCCGCCTTGATGCGGTTGTAGTGGGTGATGACGTGCAGCACGTTCATCAGCTGACGTTTGTATTCATGGATACGCTTGATTTGAACGTCGAACAGCGCCTTCGGATTAGCCACAACGTTCAGGTGCATAGCCAGCCAGACCGACAGACGCTTCTTGTTCAGCAGCTTCGCTTCGCGCACCGCTTTGTTCACCGTCGGAAAATCGATGTGCTGCTCTAACTCGCTCAGCTGGCTCAAATCGGTGCGCCAGGTGCGGCCAATGTTCTGGTCCAGCACGCCGGATAACGGATGGTTCGCCAGCGCCAGCCAGCGCCGCGGCGTTACGCCGTTGGTCACGTTGCAGAAGCGCGTCGGGAAGATTTTGGCAAAATCAGCAAACAGCGACTGCACCATCAGGTTCGAGTGCAGCTCGGACACCCCGTTGACCTTGTGGCTGATCACCACCGCCAGCCAGGCCATGCGCACGCGGCGACCGTTGGACTCATCGATGATCGACGCGCGGCTCAGCAGGCCGGTGTCGTTCGGATACTGCTCCTGCAACGTCTTCAGGAAGTAGTCGTTGATCTCGAAGATGATCTGCAGATGGCGCGGCAGGATTTTACCGAGCATATCCACCGGCCAGGTCTCCAGCGCTTCGCTCATCAGCGTATGGTTGGTGTAGGAGAACACCTGGCAGGTCACCTCGAACGCCTCGTCCCAGCTGAACTTATGTTCGTCAATCAGCAGACGCATCAGCTCAGGAATCGACAGCACCGGATGGGTGTCGTTGAGGTGAATCGCGATTTTATCCGCAAGGTTGGCGTAGGTTTTGTGCAGCTGATGGTGACGGCTGAGGATGTCCTGGATCGTCGAAGAAACGAGGAAATATTCCTGACGCAGGCGCAGCTCACGCCCCGAGTAGGTTGAGTCGTCCGGATAGAGCACGCGGGACACGTTCTCGGAGTGGTTTTTATCTTCCACCGCTGCGAAGTAGTCGCCCTGGTTGAACTTACCGAGGTTGATCTCGCTACTCGCCTGGGCGCTCCACAGGCGCAGCGTGTTGGTGGCATCGGTATCGTAGCCGGGGATGATCTGGTCATAGGCCACGGCGAGGATCTCTTCGGTTTCGACCCAGCGGGAGCGTTTACCCTCCTGCTGAATACGTCCGCCGAAGCGCACCTTGTAGCGCGTGTTGTGGCGTTTGAACTCCCACGGGTTGCCGTACTCCAGCCAGTAGTCCGGGGACTCCTTCTGACGCCCGTCAACGATGTTCTGTTTGAACATCCCGTAGTCATAGCGAATGCCGTAGCCGCGCCCCGGCAGCGCCAGGGTCGCCAGCGAGTCGAGGAAGCAGGCGGCAAGACGCCCCAGGCCGCCGTTGCCGAGGCCGGGGTCGTTCTCTTCGTCGATCAGCTCTTCCAGGTCCAGCCCCATCTCTTCGAGCGCGTTTTTCACGTCTTCATAGATACCGAGCGACAGTAGCGCGTTAGACAGGGTACGGCCAATCAAAAATTCCATCGACAGGTAGTAAACCTGCCGCGTTTCCTGCGAAAGCTGAGCGCGGTTGGAGCGCAGCCAGCGTTCGACCATGCGGTCACGCACGGCAAACAGCGTGGCGTTCAGCCACTCGTGTTTGTTGGCGATAACCGGATCTTTCCCGATGGTGAACATCAGCTTATAGGCGATGGAGTGCTTTAACGCCTCAACGCTGAGTGTCGGTGAAGAGTAGCTAAAAGGAGCGTTCATATCTGTCACTTCGCCTCGTTACATCAAGCGTTTATAAAGGTCGCGGTATGACTGCGCCGCCACGTGCCAGCTAAAGTCCATGGACATCGCCTGACGTTGCACATAGCGCCACAGGGATGGCCGGGACCACAAGACGAACGCACGCCGAATGGCGCGCAGCAGCGACCAGGCATTACTGTCTTCAAACACAAACCCGCTGGCGATGCCGTCCGCCAGGTTCTCCAGAGAGCTGTCGGAAACCGTGTCCGCTAGCCCGCCGGTGCGCCGCACCAGCGGCAGCGTGCCGTATTTCAGGCCATAAAGCTGCGTCAGGCCGCAAGGCTCGAAGCGGCTCGGCACCAGAATGACGTCCGCGCCGCCCATGATGCGGTGTGAGAACGCTTCGTGATAGCCAATCTGCACGCCCACCTGACCGGGGTGTTCCGCCGCAGCGGCCAGGAAGCCCTCCTGCAGAACCGGATCGCCCGCGCCGAGCAGCGCCAGCTGGCCGCCCTGCTCCAGCAGCCCCGGTAGGGCTTCCAGCACCAGATCCAGCCCTTTCTGGCTGGTCAGGCGGCTTACCACCGCAAACAGCGGCACTTTGTCGTTAACCTTCAGCCCCATCGCGATTTGCAGCTGGCGCTTGTTCTCCGCCTTGTCTTCCACCGAATCGCGGTTGTAGCGGGACGTCAGCAGCAGGTCGGTTTCCGGGCTCCAGATCTTCTCATCAACGCCGTTGAGAATGCCCGAAAGACGGCCCTCACGGTGGCGCTGGCTCAGCAAGCCTTCCAGGCCATAGCCAAACTGCGGCTCGGTGATTTCTCGGGCATAGGTGGGGCTTACCGCCGTAATGTGGTCGGCGTAGTACACGCCCGCCTTCAGGAAGGAGATCTGCCCGTTAAACTCCAGACCGTGCATGTTATAGAACGACCATGGCAGATCGATGTCATTCATATGATGGGCATAGTACATGCCCTGATACGCCAGGTTATGGACGGTAAACACCGATTTCGCCGGATGACCGCGCGCCGCCAGATATGCAGGCGTGAGACCGGCATGCCAGTCGTGGGCGTGAACCACGTCCGGACGCCAGAACGGATCCAGCCCCGTCGCCATCTCCGCCCCGACCCAGCCGAGCAGCGCAAAGCGCAGTACGTTGTCGGTATAGGCGAACAGGTTAGTGTCGTGATACGGGCTACCCGGTCTGTCATACAGATGCGGGGCGTCAATCATGTAGATCCCGACGCCGTTGTAGTGACCGAAGAGCAACGTGATGCGCCCGGCGAAGGTGTCGCGTCGCGTCACCACCTGAGCATCAGGGATCCCCCGTCGAATATCCGGGAAGGCAGGCAACAACACGCGGGCATCCGTTCCCACAGCAATCTGCGCTGCAGGTAACGCCCCAAGGACATCTGCCAACCCACCGGTTTTCAGCAGCGGGAACATCTCAGAACAGACATGTAAAACCTGCATTATCGCTCCTGTTTGATCTGCAGTTTTCGCAGCATTTCGCGTGTGACCAACACGATCCCTTCTTCTGAGCGGTAGAACCGACGTGAATCCTCTTCCGCGTTTTCGCCTATCACCATGCCTTCGGGAATAACGCAGGCACGGTCAATAACACAGCGACGCAGGCGACATGAGCGCCCGACCCACACATCCGGCAGCAGCACCGCCGAGTCGATATTACAGAACGAGTTCACGCGCACGCGCGGGAACAGCACCGACTGCACCACGACCGAGCCGGAGATAATGCACCCGCCAGAGACCAGCGAGTTCAGCGTCATCCCGTGGCTACCGGAACGGTCCTGCACAAACTTCGCCGGCGGCAGGGATTCCATATGGGTACGGATCGGCCAGTTTTGATCGTACATATCCAGCTCTGGCGTAACGGAAGCCAGATCCAGGTTCGCTTTCCAGTACGCCTCTAAGGTTCCGACGTCGCGCCAGTACGGCTCGGAATTCGGGTCGGATTGCACGCAGGAGAGCGGGAAAGGATGCGCAAAGGCCATGCCAGCCCTGGTGATTTTCGGGATGATGTCTTTGCCGAAGTCGTGGCTCGAGTTTTCGTCTTTGTCGTCTTCTTCCAGCAGTTCGTAGAGGTAGTCAGCATCAAAGATATAAATCCCCATGCTGGCGAGCGATTTGGTGTCGTCTCCCGGCATGGTCGGCGGGTTCGCCGGTTTTTCAACAAAGTCGATGATCTTGTCGTCAGTATCCACGTGCATCACGCCAAACGCCGTCGCCTCGGCAACGGGCACCGGCAGACACGCCACGGTGCAACGCGCCCCTTTTTCGACGTGGTCGATCAGCATGTGGGAGTAGTCTTGCTTGTAGATATGGTCCCCGGCGAGGATCACGATGTACTCCGCGCCGTAGCGGCGGATAATATCGAGGTTTTGCGTGACCGCATCCGCCGTGCCGCGGTACCAGTTTTCACCGTGAACACGCTGCTGCGCCGGAAGCAGATCGACAAACTCGTTCATCTCTTCACTGAAGAAAGACCAGCCGCGCTGAATATGCTGCACCAGGGTGTGGGACTGGTATTGCGTGATCACGCCAATGCGGCGGATACCGGAGTTAAGGCAGTTGGAGAGCGCAAAATCGATAATACGGAACTTACCACCAAAGTGAACGGCCGGTTTGGCGCGCTTGATGGTCAAATCTTTGAGACGTGTACCACGCCCACCCGCGAGTATCAGGGCAACCGTTTTTAAGGGGAGCTGGCGTGCCAACATCAACGGATCGTTCTTCTCTAATCTAACCATGACTAACTCCTTTTTTATCATCTTGGAATACGCACACTCCATGTGCAGGCCCGTGCCAGACAGCCATAACTACCGGATTGTCCGCTCCGGCAAAGGGGGGAATGGCGCGCCACTCTCCGTCAGGTAAAACAATCTCTGCGACGTCGTCCGTCGCGTTCAGCGCAATAAGCCATCTATCCGAAAGCAGGATTTGCAGGCGTGGTGCGCCGTGTTGCCACTCTTGTGCGCTTAAGGGCTGCGCATTCTGATTGAGCCAGCGAACGTTCCCGTCGCCCTCTTCCCACCAGCGGTCGGCGGTCAGGGCGGGGATCTGCTGGCGAAGGTGGATCAGCGCAGCGGTAAAATGGGTTAAGCCGCTATTCGCTTCACGCCAGTCAAGCCAGGTTAAGGCGTTGTCCTGGCAGTAGGCATTGTTATTACCGTGCTGGCTGTGACCGTGTTCATCACCCGCCAGCAGCATCGGTGTGCCCTGCGACAACAACAGCGTTGTCAGCAGCGCATGAACGCTGTCGCGTCGCCGCTCGATAACGTCAAGGCTACCGCCTAATCCTTCTATACCATGGTTAAAGCTATGGTTATTGTTAGTGCCATCGCGATTCTCTTCGCCGTTTGCCTCATTGTGTTTCTGATTGAAACAAACGCAGTCGCGCAGGGTAAAACCGTCGTGCGCCGTCACCAGGTTAATGGTGGCGGAGGGCAATTTGCCGTCGCGACGAAAAAGATCGTCTGAACCTGCAAACCGTCCAGCAAATTCACCGAGCGACAGATTTCGCTCCAGCCAGAAACGCCGTGCGGCATCGCGATAATGATCGTTCCACTCGGCAAACAGCGGCGGGAAATTGCCAACCTGATAGCCGCCCTCACCGATATCCCACGGCTCGGCAATCAGCTTCACCGTTGAGAGCACCGGACAGTTTCCGATGGCCTCAAACAGCGGCGCCTGCGGGCTGAAGGCCGGCGTGCGCCCCATGACCGGGGCCAGGTCAAAACGGAAACCGTCGACGTGAAACGTCTCCACCCAGTACTTCAGGCATTCGTGCGCGAAATGCATTACCGCCGGATGGCTGAGGTTCAGGGTGTTACCGCAGCCGGTCCAGTTTTCGTAATCGCCATCGTCCCTGATCCAATAATAGCTACGGTTATCAATTCCGCGCAGGGAGAGCGTCGGGCCGTCGAGATCGCTCTCGGCGCTGTGGTTCAACACCACGTCCAGAATCACCTCAATGCCTGCCCGATGCAGCGCTTTCACCGCATCGCGAAATTCATCCCGTGCCTTTGTCGGATCGGCGGCATAGCGTGGGTCAAGCGCGAACATCGCCAGCGGGTTGTAGCCCCAGTAGTTGCTCAACCCAAGGCGCTGCAGGCGCGGCTCGCTGGCGAAATGCGCCACCGGCAGCAGCTCCAGCGCAGTGATCCCAAGATGCTTCAGATAGCCAATCATCTCGGGATGGGCGAGTGCGCGGTAGGTGCCGCGGATCTCTTTGGGGATCGACGGATGCAGGTACGTCAGGCCTTTGACGTGGGCTTCGTAAATTACGGTGTTGCCCCACGGCGTACGTGGCGGCGCATCGTCTTCCCAGTCGTAGAGATAGTTAACCACCACGCTTTTGGGCGCGATCGGCGCGCTGTCGCGATGGTCGGGCTCGTCATAGCCGACGTGGAATATCGGGTCATCCTTAAACTCGCCGTCCACGCGGTGCGCACAGGGGTCAATCAGCAGCTTCGCCGGGTTAAACCAGTGCCCCTGCGACGGGTCCCAGGGGCCATGCACGCGAAAACCGTAGTGCATACCGGCCCGTCCACCGGCCAGATAGCCGTGCCAGATATCGCCGGTGCGCGACGGCAGGTCGTAGCGGTGTTCGTTACCTTCACCGTCAAACAGGCAGAGTTCGACCCGCTCGGCGTGCGCAGAAAAGAGGGTGAAATTCACGCCCTTTCCTTCGACGCTCGCGCCGAGCGGTTCGGGTTTACCTGCCGTGAGCTGCGTCATTCCCCCTCCCGGACCAGCCAGATGGTGGAGAGCGGCGGCAGCGTCAGGCTCAGCGAGTTCGGACGCCCGTGGCTTTCATATTCATCGCTCTGCACCAGGCCGCCGTTTCCGGCGTTGCTGCCGTGATAGTGCATCGAGTCGGTGTTGAGGATTTCTCGCCATTTACCCGGCTGGTTAATACCGAAGCGATAATGTTCGCGCGGCACCGGCGTGAAGTTGCTGGCGACGATGATTTCGTTGCCCGCCTTGTCGCGGCGCACGAAAACGAACACCGAGCGTTCGTGGTCGTCCACCACCAGCCATTCGAAACCGTACGGATCGAAGTCCAGCTCGTGCAGCGCCTTGTGGTGGCGGTAGGTCAGGTTGAGATCGCGCACCAGACGCTGAACACCGTGGTGCCAGTTATCCCCGCCCTCCAGCAGATGCCAGTCCAGGCTGGTGTCGTGGTTCCACTCGCGGCCCTGCGCAAACTCGTTACCCATGAACAGCAGCTTTTTACCGGGGAAGGCAAACAGCCAGCCGTAGTACGCGCGCAGGTTGGCGAACTTCTGCCACGCGTCGCCCGGCATACGGTCGAGAATCGATTTTTTGCCGTGAACAACCTCATCGTGCGACAGGGGCAGCATGAAGTTTTCGGTGTAGTTGTAGAGCAGCCCGAAGGTGAGTTTGTCGTGATGATGCTGGCGGTAGACCGGGTCGAGCTTCATGTAGTCGAGCGTGTCGTGCATCCAGCCCAGGTTCCACTTGTACCAGAAGCCAAGGCCGCCCATCGCCGGCGGACGGGAGACGCCGGGAAAATCGGTGGACTCTTCCGCCATGGTGACGGCACCTTCAACCTGCTCGCCAAGAATGCGGTTGGTGTTGCGCAGAAACTCAATGGCTTCGAGGTTCTCGCGCCCGCCGAATTCGTTCGGGATCCACTCGCCCTCTTTGCGGCTGTAGTCGCGATAGATCATCGACGCGACCGCATCGACGCGCAGGGCATCAATGCCGAAACGCTCGATCCAGTACAGGGCGTTGCCCACCAGGAAGTTGGTCACTTCGCGGCGACCATAGTTGTAGATAAGCGTGTTCCAGTCCTGGTGATAGCCTTCGCGCGGGTCGCTGTGCTCGTACAGCTTTGTGCCGTCGAAATCCGACAAACTGAATTCATCCGACGGGAAATGGCCCGGAACCCAGTCGAGGATCACGTTCAGCCCGGCGGCGTGCGCGGCATTGATGAAATAGCGGAAGTCATCCCGCGTGCCGAAGCGGCGGGTCGGCGCATACAGCCCGGTAGGCTGGTAGCCCCAGCTGCCGTCGAACGGGTGCTCGTTAATCGGCAGCAGTTCCAGGTGGGTGAAGCCCATCCATTTGGCGTAAGGCACCAGCTGATCCGCCAGTTCGCGGTAGCTGAGCCAGAAGTTGTTATCGGTGTGGCGTCGCCAGGAGCCAAGATGCACTTCGTAGACCGATATAGGCGCATCAAAGCGGTTCGCCTGCTTGCGCTCTTCGCTTTGCACGATTTTTTCCGGCAGGCCGCAAATCATCGAGGCGGTGTCCGGGCGCATCTGCGCTTCGAAGGCGTACGGGTCGGCTTTAATGCGCAGCTTGCCGTTCGCGTCGATCAACTCAAATTTATAGAGCTGACCGTTGTGCGCACCGGGGATAAACAGCTCCCAGATGCCCGTTTCACGGCGCAGGCGCATCGGATGGCGACGACCATCCCAGTAGTTGAACTGCCCGACGACGGAGACACGCTGAGCGTTAGGCGCCCAGACGGCAAACCGCGTGCCGGTGATGCCATCCATCGTGTCGGCGTGCGCGCCCAGCGTTTCATACGGACGCAGGTGGGTGCCTTCTGACAGCAGCCAGGCATCCATCTCTTTGAGCAGCGGCCCAAAGCTGTAGGGATCGTCAATCAGGTTTTGCTGGCCGTGCCAGATGACGGCAAGCTGATAGCGAAAAGGGTTTTTACGGCGGGGCATTACCCCGGAGAAGAAACCGCGCGAGTCGAGACACTCCAGTTTCCCCACCTTGCGGCCGGTTTTGGGTTCAATCACCCATACTTCAGTGGCGTCTGGCAGCAGTGCACGGACTTCCAGCCCTGCCTCTGTACGGTGCATCCCCAGCACAGAAAAGGGGTCAGCAAAATGACCCGCAATAAGCGCATTAATCACGTCTCTCGAAATACGATCGGACATGGTGTTCATCCTGTTTTTTTTATGTCGCCCTTTTTACGCGCTCCGGGACGACTTTTGATGTGACCTTGAACGGTGCAGCACATCCTCTCTGCTCCGCCCTACCCTCAGGTGAGAAATAAATCTTCCTTAAAGCATAGCCAACGACGTGGTTCCTCCAGATAAAAAATAAGACATTGGCGTATTACTCCCTGTAGTACGCAAAAAAAAGGGGTGAAAATCACCCCTCGTCTTTAACAAATTATTACGCCAGCTGGCGCAACATGCGGCGTAGCGGCTCGGCGGCGCCCCACAGGAGCTGGTCTCCCACGGTGAACGCGGAGAGGAACTCCGGCCCCATGTTGAGCTTACGCAGACGGCCAACCGGCGTGGTGAGCGTGCCGGTGACGGCCGCCGGGGTCAGTTCGCGCATGGTGATGTCGCGATCGTTT
Organism: Enterobacter sp. V87_3; assembly: GCF_029967835.1. NCBI lineage: Bacteria > Pseudomonadati > Pseudomonadota > Gammaproteobacteria > Enterobacterales > Enterobacteriaceae > Enterobacter > Enterobacter sp. V87_3. The sequence continues at coordinate 95,401 of NZ_JASCAM010000012.1, forward strand.
GGCACCACTTTCGCCCACGGATTGTGCGCGGCCAGCAGTTCTTCCACGGTTGGAATGGACACATCTTTTTTCAGTTTAAGGGTGAATGCCTGGCTATGGCAGCGCAGCGCGCCAACGCGCACGCACAGACCATCGACCGGGATCGCCGACGTGGTGTTGAGGATTTTGTTGGTCTCGGCCTGGCCTTTCCACTCTTCGCGGCTCTGGCCGTTATCCAGCTGTTTGTCGATCCACGGGATCAGGCTCCCCGCCAGCGGAACGCCGAAGTTATCAACCGGCAGGTCGCCGCTGCGGCTCAGCTGAGTGACTTTACGCTCGATATCCAGAATGGCCGATGCCGGGTCTGCCAGCTCGCCTGCGACGTGCTGATGCAGCTGGCCCATCTGCGCCAGCAGTTCACGCATATGGCGCGCACCGCCGCCGGAGGCCGCCTGGTAGGTCGCCACGGACACCCACTCCACCAGGTCTTCTGCGAACAGGCCGCCCAGGGACATCAGCATCAGGCTGACGGTACAGTTACCGCCGACAAAGGTTTTCACGCCGTTGTTCAGGCCGCGCGTAATGACATCCTGGTTAACCGGATCGAGAATAATAATGGCGTCATCTTCCATGCGCAGTGACGAGGCCGCGTCAATCCAGTAACCCTGCCAGCCGCTTTCACGCAGCTTTGGATAGATTTCGTTGGTATAATCGCCGCCCTGGCACGTGACAATAATGTCGAGCGCCTTCAGCGCTTCCAGATCGTAAGCATCCTGCAACGTGCCTGTGGTACCCCCAAAGGACGGTGCAGCCTGGCCGAGCTGGGAAGTGGAGAAGAAGACCGGGCGAATGGCGTCGAAATCGCGCTCTTCCACCATGCGTTGCATGAGTACAGAGCCGACCATACCGCGCCAACCGATAAAACCAACGTTTTTCATAGCTATTATTTCCTGCTGAGGGTGTGTGCTGTTTGTGCAAACCAGTATTCAACTGGGATATGCTTCACATTACAAAATGCTGCCAAAGTCGCAAGCGAAATTAATCGATGATAGCCCTGCAATCAGAAAAGCAGCTAATCATGAGAATAACCATATAAACATTCAGGGATAACGCACCATGAGCGAAATCATTTCCGCCGCGGTTTTATTAATCTTAATTATGGATCCACTCGGCAACCTGCCCATCTTCATGTCGGTGCTGAAACACACCGAGCCGAAGCGTCGCCGGGCGATCATGATCCGCGAGCTGCTTATCGCGCTGCTGGTGATGTTTATCTTCCTGTTCGCCGGAGAAAAGATCCTCGCCTTCCTGAATTTACGCGCCGAAACGGTCTCGATTTCCGGCGGGATTATTCTGTTCCTGATCGCCATTAAGATGATTTTCCCCAGCGCCGAAGGCAACAGCAGCGGCCTGCCAGCGGGTGAGGAGCCGTTTATCGTACCGCTCGCCATCCCGCTGGTGGCCGGACCGACAATTCTGGCCACGCTGATGCTGCTGTCGCATCAATATCCAAACCAGATGAGCCACCTGGTGATTGCCCTGCTGATCGCCTGGGGCGGGACGTTCATCATCCTGCTTCAGTCGTCGCTGTTCCTGCGCCTGCTGGGTGAGAAAGGGGTGAACGCCCTCGAACGCCTGATGGGGCTGATTCTGGTGATGATGGCAACACAGATGTTCCTGGACGGAATCCGGGCGTGGATGAAGGGGTGATCGCTACCCCTTTTTCTATCTCTTTGAGAAATATATTAAACAGTTCTTAACAAGCGCATAAATAAATCTAAGATCTCGCACGAGGCAGGATAGTTAGAATTCCCCTTTCAGGATGACATTCTTTAAGGGATTGGCCTCATGCACTACGAGTTTTCAAGCGAAGCGTCCTGCCCGCTCGTGCTTATCTCCCTCTCGACAAATGAGGAAGTGAACATTGAACGCGGCTCAATGGTGTTTCACAACAACAAAGTTTCCATTACTGGCCGGATGAATCAAAACGGGTCCGGCTCCTCAGTGGGTGGCATTATCCGGGCCGCCGCCCGGTCGTTAACCAGCGGAGAGAGCTTTTTTATCACTACCGCGAAAGGGACGGCCCCGGATGGCCTCATTGCGATAGCGCCAAAGTCGGTGGGTAATATCAAAGCGCTTGAGGTGGGTAAAACGTCGTGGAGGCTGAATGACGGCGTATTCCTCGCCAGCGACAGTACCGTCACCTGTAACATGAAAATGCAACCCCTTACCCTGAGAAGTGCGGTTTTTGGCAGCAACGGCGGTCTATTTATTATGGAGACGTCGGGGACGGGAACCGTGCTGGTGAACAGTTTTGGGGAAATAGTCGAGCTCATGCTGGACGGTCAGGACACACTGGTTGTCGACAACATCCACGTGGTCGCCTGGGAAAACACCCTCTCTTATGAAATTAAAACGGCGTCGGGACTGATGGGCTGGAAAACCGGTGAAGGTCTTGTGAACGTCTTTACCGGCTGCGGCAGACTCTTGATTCAGACCAGAAATACGGGTGAGTTTGTTAACACCCTGCTGCCTTATTTGCCGAAAAAGTAACGGCACCGTCTTAAGCCCGGCAGCAGCGCTACCGGGCTCACGGTTAACTCAACAACGAAAACGCAATCATCCCGACAATCGCGCCCGTGGTGCCGAGGATGGTTTCCATCAGCGTCCAGGTCTTGAGGGTTTGCGCTTCGGTCGCGCCGGTAAATTTACCGAACAGCCAGAAGCCGGCGTCGTTAACGTGAGACACCACGATAGACCCGCCCGCGATACAGATAGAGAGCGCCGCCATCTGCGCGCCAGAGTAGTTCAGCTGTTCAATCACCGGCATCACCAGACCTACCGCCGTTAAGCACGCCACGGTCGCAGAGCCCTGGATGATACGTACCGCAGCCGCCAGCACGAAGCAGGTCACTGCAATCGGCAGGCCCATGCCCGTCAGCGCTTCGCCGAGTGCCGGGCCGACGCCGGAATCCACCAGCACCTGCTTGAACACCCCGCCTGCGCCGATCACCAGCAGGATAATCCCCGCAGGTTGCAGCGCCGCGCCGCAGATCTCCATCACCCTGTCTTTCGGCATGCCCTGACGCATCGCCAGACCGTAAATTGCCACCAGACACGCCACCAGGATCGCGGTGAAGGGGTGACCGATAAACTCAAACCACTCGTAGGCGGTAGACCCTTCCGGCACGAAACGTGCGGCGATGGTTTTCAGGCCAACCAGCACCAGCGGAAGCAGGATCAGCGACAGGCTGAAGCCGAAGGACGGCATTTTGCCTTCGCCAAGGTGCGGCTCGGTGATGTCATCCGGAATGTGCAGCTCAACGTAGCGGCTGATGAAGTTACCCCACAGCGGCCCGGCGATAATCATCCCCGGGATGGCCGCGCACAGGCCGATCAGGATCATCCAGCCGAAGTCGGCGTGCATCTGGGAGGCCAGCAGCATTGGCGCAGGCCCCGGGAGCAGAAACGCCGCCGCTGCCGCCACGCCCGCAAACAGCGGAATGACCAGCTTCACGAGGTTAGTGCCGGTGTGGCGCGCCATCGAGAACGCCACGCTTATCAGCAGCACAACGGCTACCTCAAAGAACAGCGGCAGCGCGCAAATCAGGCCCGCCAGGCCAATGGCATAGTGCGCACGGCTGTGGCCGAAGGATTTCAGCATTTTGACGGCAATCTGGTCGACCGCGCCCGTCTCGTGCAAAATCTTGCCGAACATCGCGCCCAGCGCCACCACAATCGCCAGGAAGCCCAGCGTGCCGCCCATCCCTTTTTCCATCGTCGCGGCGATTTTATCGAGCGGCATACCGGAAAAGAGACCAGCACCAATAGACACCACCATCAAAGCAACAAAGGCGTGCATACGCGCCTTCATCACCAAAAACAGCAGCAGCAATACCGAGCCTACGGCTGTCAAAACAAGCGTTAATGTACTCAAAACTTACTGCCTTTTAGTAATAACCTCGATGGTGCTGGCGACAACACCGTCAAGCGGTTGATCGATATCAACCACCAATACGTCCTGCTCGTCCGCACCCGGCTCCTGCAACGCCTCGAACTGCGTTACCAGCATCTGGGTTTTAAAGAAGTGGCCTTTACGCGCTTTCAGACGGCTTTCAATCACCTCGAAATCGCCCTTCAGATAGATAAACGAAAGGTTCGGGTTGCCGTCACGCAGCAGGTCACGATAGGTTTTTTTCAGGGCGGAGCAGACAATTAAAGACACTTTGTTGGTGCGCTGCATGGCAAAAGCGGCGTCGTTCAGCGCCTGCAGCCACGGCTTGCGATCGTCGTCGTTCAGCGGCTCGCCTGAGGCCATTTTCATGATGTTGCTGCGCGGATGGAGGAAGTCGCCATCAAGAAACGCCGCATGGAGTTGATGCGCCACTTCGCTGGCCACGGCTGATTTACCGCTACCGGAAACGCCCATCAGGACGTAAACGTGGTGATCATGATTAGTCGTGCTCAAAGGGTGTCCCTCAGTCAATTGTTACGGGTAACAGTTATCGGTAACATTGTCCTGCCGGGACTTTAGAGAAGCAATATCCAAACGTGCGCGAAGTAAATAAGTGTGAGCTACTTCAAATTTGTCAGCTTAAATAGATCCACCCGGTGACAAGGTGAAACCTAAATCTAACATTTTAGGGGTAACCACCTCGCCACGAATGCGCGCCAGCAGGCGTTCTGCACCAATGCGGCCCATGCGTTCACGCGGCGTCAGGACGCTGGCCAGACGCGGCTCCATCACCTGCCCGATATCGTGGCCGTGGAAACCGGCAATCGCCATATCACGCGGGATGGAAAGGCCCAGACGCTGACACTCGAACGCCGCCCCAACCGCAAGGTCATCGTTGGTGCAGAATATACCGTCCAGTTGCGGATACTCACGTCGCGCCTGACGCATCAGCTCAATGCCCGAGGTGTAGGAGGACGACTGCTCCACCATCACGCTGTACGGGGTTAAACCGGCGTCGAGCATCGCCTGCTCGTATCCCTTCTGTTTGATGATAGTACGTTCATCCAGACGCGCCCCCAGGTACGCCACGTGGCGATGTCCGCGCGCAATGATGGCGGCGGTCATCTGGCGAGCCGCTTCGAAGTTATCAAAGCCGACGGCAATGTCGAGACACGGCGACTGGCTGTCCATCAGCTCCACCACCGGAATACCGGCCACTTCAATCATTTTGAGGGTCCGCGGGGTGTGAGTACGTTCCGTTAAAATCAGGCCGTCGATGTTCCAGGAAAGCATCGATTCAAGACGTTCTTCTTCCAGTTCAGGCTTGTACCCATAGTGGGCGAGCATGGTCTGATAACCGAACGCATCGGTTACGCTTTCGATACCGCGCAGCACTTCGGCAAAGACCTGGTTGGTCAGGGAAGGAAGCAGGACACCCACCGCACGGCTGGTAGCATTGGAGAGAATATCGGGTGCGCGGTTGGGGATATAACCCAGTTCATCAAGGGCAGCGGCAATCTTGCCACGCAACGCCACGGAAACCTGTTCCGGGTTACGTAGAAAACGGCTGACCGTCATTTTGGTCACACCGACGCGATCGGCGACATCCTGAAGTACGGGGCGTTTCTTTTTCATCGTCCTGAGAAATCTTGAAGTGAGAGATTTTCTCAGTTTATCACGGACAAAGCTCAACCTTCCCCGATTAAAGGGAAGGTTGAGAAATTATTTATACTGGCGGCAGGTCGAAAAGCAGAATTTCGCTTTCGCCATCGGCGTGAACGGAGATCGCCTGCTCGTCCCAGATGGCCAGGCCATCCGCCGTTGTCGCTTTGGTGCCGTTAATGGTGACGTCACCTTTCACCACCTGGATCCACACGCGGCGGTTAGCGGCAATCTGATGGACGGACTGCTCATCTTTCGCCAGCGCCCAGCGGTACAGTTCCATATCCTGGTGCACCTTCAGGGAACCTTCACGCGCATCCGGAGAGAGCACCAGCTGTTTGCCCTGTTTAGCGTCGAAGCGGCGCTGCTCGTAACGCGGCGTGATGCCGGTTTCTTCTGGAATGATCCAGATTTGATACAGGTGCAGTTTTTCCGTTTTGCTCGGGTTGTATTCCGAGTGACGCACACCGGTACCCGCACTCATTATCTGGAACTCACCGGCCGGAACCTGCTCTTCGTTACCCATGCTGTCTTTGTGCGCTACGGCACCTTCGAGCACATAGGTCAGGATTTCCATGTCTTTATGCGGGTGGGTACCGAAGCCCTGGCCTGCGTCAATCACGTCGTCGTTGATCACGCGCAGTGCCGAGAAGCCCATGAAATTCGGATCGTAATAGTCGGCAAACGAGAATGAATGCCATGAGTCCAGCCAGCCATGATTCGCGTGACCACGTTCGTTTGCTTTGCGTAAGTAGATCATTGTTTTCACCCTCAGTTCGTTTCGATGGAGTAAGTGTGGACGCAAACGGTCTGGGATCATAGAGGGTGAAAATTGACTCCTCTGTACAAAATATTTGAACGAGTTCAGAGGAGGCTTTTCAGCTTATTTCGCGAGGGTTACCGTGGCAGGTGATGCCTGCTCAAAGGCGCGTTCCAGGATCTCCAGGTTCGTGAGTACGTCAGATTCCTTAACGTAATTCGGCGCGCCGTTTGTGAGAGTGTCATACAGCGCATCGTAGACGCGGCCATAGTCGCCTGATTCCGGGGCCCACTCTTCCCGAACCGTCACGCCGTCGTCGTTGACGTACTCGAGCACGCCTACGGAATCATCCGCCGCAAAGCCCGGCTCACCCGGCATGATGTTGGCCTTCAGGCTGGTCTCCTGCTGGTCAATACCGTATTTGATAAACGAGCCTTTAGTGCCATGGACGATAAATTTCGGGTAGTCGATTTTCACCAGATGGCTGGTTTTGACGATGGCCTTGAGATCGCCAAAGAACAGCTGCGCTTCAAAGGTGTCGTCCGGGTTGGCCTTATTGCGCAGGCTGCGGATGTCATAAGCCACGTGATCCGGGCGACCAAACAGGGAGATTACCTGGTCCATGGTATGCACGCCCAGGCCATAGAAAGAGCCATCCTGCGGCAGGCCAGGTTTGGTTTCCGCAACCGGGCGGTAGTAGTCAAAGTGACTTTCGATTTCGACAATCTCGCCGAGCTTGCCGCTTTCAATCGCTTTTTTGGCGGTGAGGAAGCAGCTGTCAAAGCGGCGGTTTTGATACGGCGTGACGGTTAGCCCTTTGCTTTTCGCCAGCGCGAACAGTTCTTTTGCTTCCGCAATCGTCGGGGTAAAGGGTTTTTCCACCAGCACGTTTTTGCCCGCCTCCAGCGCGCGTTTCGCGTAGTCGAAATGGCTGTCGGCATGGGTACAGACGATCACCAGTTGGACCTGCGGATCCGTTAACACCTCATCAAGATCGCTGGTGAAATGAATGTGGGAATACTGAGGCGACTGCTCTTCCGGCTTCGCGCTGCGGCGATAGATGTGCGCCACGTGCCAGGTGTCTTTACGATTGAGAACATACGGAAGGTGATAGCGAGTGGTGCTTTTTCCAAATCCAATAAATGCGCAATGTAGTGTCATGGCTCAGTCCTTTTGGAAGGTTATTGAGTGCAACCATAGCGCAAGTTTTGCCCTCACCCCAGCCCTCTCCCACGGGGAGAGGGGGAAAAAGACAAAAAAAAAGCCAGCGAGACGCTGGCTAAAGTAATACTGGAAGCAATGTGAGCAATGTCGTGCTTTCAGGTTCCCGTAGCGGTCTTCCTGAATGCAGAGCAATAATAATCATTCTCATTCGCACTTGTCCAACACTTTTTGCAAAAAATAGCGATTGACTCAAATTTTAAAGTCATTGATGTTGGAAGGGACTTTTAACCCCCCTGAGGAACAAGGAATGAGTGAGATAGTGATACGCCACGCTGAACAGAAAGATATCGACGCGATTCGTCAGATTCACGCCCAGCCGGAGGTGTACCACAATACCCTACAGGTTCCTCATCCTTCGCTCGAAATGTGGCAGATGCGGCTAGGCGACCAGCAGGGTATTAAGCAGCTGGTTGCCTGCATTGATGATATCGTGGTTGGGCATCTCACCATTGATGTCGCCCAGCGCCCTCGCCGAAGCCACGTCGCCGATTTTGGTATTTGTGTGGGCGCAAAGTGGCACAACCGCGGCGTAGCCAGCGCGCTGATGCGCACCATGATCGACATGTGTGACAACTGGCTTCGCGTTGACCGCATCGAACTAACGGTGTTTGTGGATAACGAACCGGCGATAGCCGTGTACAAAAAGTACGGGTTCGAGATTGAAGGTACCGGCAAGCGCTACGCCCTGCGCAACGGCGAGTATGTGGATGCGTATTATATGGCGCGGATGAAGTAGTTTGTTGCCGAGTGGCGGCTTCGCCTTACCCGGCCTACGTTCGTGCCGTTGTAGGCCCGGTAAGCGCAGCGCCACCGGGCAACACAATCAATACCCCGCCGTCAAATCATCCACCGACCGCGGGTCCGATGCGCCGAACAGCACGCCGTCCGGCCCGACCATAATGCTTTGCGTACTGCCCATCGCCTCTTTTACCGCCACCTTCTGCCCGCGTTGTTCCAGCAGTTTGAGAGTGTCCGGGCTAAAGCCCTTCTCAACGCGCAGCTCGTCCGGCAGCCACTGATGATGGAAACGCGGCGCATTGGTTGCTTCGGCGACGTTCATCCCAAAATCGATGCTGTTGACCACCATCTGCAGCACGGTGGTGATAATACGGCTCCCGCCCGGGCTACCAGTCACCAGCCAGGTTTTGCCGTCTTTCACCACGATGGTCGGTGACATAGACGACAGCGGACGCTTCTTCGGCCCGACGGCGTTGGCATCGCCGCCCACCAGCCCGTAGACGTTCGGCACGCCCGGTTTGGCAGAGAAGTCATCCATTTCGTTGTTCAGCAATATGCCGCTGTTCCCCGCCACAATGCCGGTGCCGAACGTGGTGTTAAGCGTGTAGGTCACCGCCACGGCGTTACCGTCTTTATCCACCACCGAGAAGTGGGTAGTCTGATTGCTTTCATACGGGGCCAGCTTGCCGGGGCGGATTTCGCTCGACGGTTTAGCCTTGTTAATGTCGATCTCATCGGCAATGGATTTGGCATAAGCTTTGTTGGTCAGCGCCTGCCACGGCACCTTCACGAAGTCCGGATCGCCGAGGTATTCCGAGCGGTCGGCGTAGGCGCGTTTTTCCGCCTCGGCCATCACCTGCATGGCGTCTGCGCTGCCGAAGCCGAACTTGTGCATATCGAAGTTTTCAAGAATGTTGAGGATCTGCACGATGTGAATACCGCCGGAGGACGGCGGCGGCATGGAGAAGATCTCATAGCCGCGATAGGTGCCGCTAATCGGCTCGCGTTCAACCGCTTTATACTCCGCCAGGTCCGCTTTGGTGATAAGCCCACCGTTCTTTTGCATCTCATCGGCTATCTGGTCGGCAATCGCCCCTTTGTAGAAGGCATCCGGGCCGTTTTCCGCAATCAGCTCCAGGCTTTTTGCGAGGTTCGTCTGCACCAGTTTGTCGCCCTTCTTCAGCGGCTCGCCGTCCTTCCAGAAGATGGCTTTGCTGTTTTCATGATGGGGGATCACTTCGCTGCCGTAGGTTTTGAGATCGTCGGCCAGGGCATCGTTTACCTCAAAGCCGTCACGCGCCAGCGCAATCGCAGGCTGCACGACTTTGTTCAGCGGCAGCGTGCCGTATTTTTCCAGCGCCAGCGAGAAGCCCGCCACGGTGCCGGGCGTGCCGGTTGCCAGGTGCGAGGTCAGGGACTTTTTACCGTCCGGGTTACCCTGCTCGTCGAGGAACATATCCCGGGAGGCCTGATTCGGGGCCATTTCACGGAAGTCGATAGCGGTGGTTTTGCCGTCTTTCGTGCGCAGCATCATAAACCCGCCGCCGCCCAGGTTGCCCGCCTGCGGATGCGTCACCGCCAGCGCGTAGCCCACCGCAACCGCCGCATCCACCGCGTTACCGCCCTGCTTGAGAATATCGACGCCCACCTGCGTCGCCAGCGCATCCACGGAAGCCACCATGCCGTGGGTTGCCCGCACGGGATGAAAAACATCTTCCTCGACGCCATAGGAGACGGGCGGAGCCGCCGGTGGGTTGGCCGCCACGCTAAACGTGCCGCCAGCCATCAGCGCAGCGATCGCTACCCAGCGCAAAAACGTTGGTTTCATCATTATTGTTCTCCAGGTGAAGGGGTCCATATTCCCCGCTTAAGCCTGGTTCACAACTCTTAAAAAATCATCGTTCTGGCGGAATCAGAGTAAACTTAAGAGAAGCCTCAAAAGGAGGAGACAACCATGAAACGCTTACTGATTCTGACAGCGCTACTGCCATTCGCCGCGCTCGCACAGCCACTGAATACCCTGAACAACCCGAACCAGCAGGGCTACGTTATTCCGAGCCAGCAGCGTATGCAGACGGAAATGATGAGCCAACAGCAGCAGCAAAAAGGGATGCTCAATCAGCAGCTGCGTACCCAGACCCAGATGCAGCAGCAAAATCTGCAAAACCAGATGAATACCAATACTCAGCGAATTCAGCAGGGCCAGGTGCGCGAGCAGCCGCTGCAAAACAACAGCGGCGGCATGTTGGGCGGGGGAAATACCCTGAACAGCGGCCAGCAGCACATGCTAACGCCGCAGTCGAACGGCAGTATGCTTAACAATCCGCAGAACTAAAGTTCGGGCCTATCCGGTCGATCGCATCGGTGCAGATGCTGTCCACGCCCCAGCGCAGCAGTTCGGCTGCACGCTGGGGCGTGTTGACGGTGTAGACCAGGATATGCAGACCGGCCTGTTTCAGCTCTCTGACCCGCGCCTCATTCAGCAGCCTGTGGTTGAGATGAATTGACACGCAGCCGAGACGGGTGGTGAGCGCGCGCCAGTCGTTACGCCACTTATCCAGCAGCAGGCCGCGCGGCAGTTCCGGCACGGCGGCCTGGGCAGCCTCAAGCGCGTCGATATCAAATGACGACAGCAGCGGCGCGGTCATCCCTTCCCATAGCTCACGCGCGGCCAGCGCGATCGCTTTGCCTGTTAGCGGCCCGGTGCCGGTAGTCGGTTTGATTTCGATGTTAGCCATCATCCTGTGCGTCCGGCAGCGGTCCGCCACGTCCGCCAGGCGCGGTAGCGGTTCCCCCCTGAAGTCGCTGCTGAACCAACTTCCGGCGTCCACCTTCAGCAGGTCTTGCCACGGCAGATCGCCCGCCACGCCCCAGCCGTTGCTGGTGCGCTCGAGGTTGTCGTCGTGCAGCAGGAAGATTTCGCCGTCTTTCGACAGTTTGGCGTCAAACTCGATCATCGTATGGCCGAAACGCGCACCGGTGTCGATGGCCGCCAGGGTGTTTTCGGGTGCCAGTTTGCCGCCGCCACGGTGGGCGACGATGTGGGGATAAGGCCAGTTACTCATATACGTTGTCCTGTTTCACCGTCAAATATGTGCAGGTGATTTTCCGGCAGATGCAGCCACAGCGTGCTGCCTGCTTTCGGGCGTTCCTGATGTGCAAGACGCACCACCAGCTTTTGCTCGCCCCAGCGTCCGTGCGCCAGGTTGTCGGCGCCCAGCATCTCCAGCGTGTCCATGACCAGCGGCACGCCACCCTCCGCCTGAGAGCTTAACCCAATGTGCTCCGGGCGGATACCGAGCGTCATTTTACGCCCGGCGTAGCCACGATAGTACCAGTTGACTGGCAATGCCATCCCGCTGTCCAGCTCGAAGTGGGTTCCCGCACTGCTGATGCGCCCGTCCAGCAGGTTCATCGCCGGGCTGCCGATAAAGCTCGCCACAAAGCGGGTGGCGGGCTTTTCATAGACCTCCACCGGGGTGCCAATTTGCTCGGCAACGCCTTTGTTCATCACCATCACGCGCTGGGCGAGGGTCATCGCCTCGACCTGATCGTGGGTCACGTACAAAGAGGTGGTTTTCAGGCGGCGATGGAGCTGCTGCAGCTCCAGGCGCATCTGCACGCGCAGCTTAGCGTCGAGGTTGGAGAGCGGTTCATCAAACAGGAACACCGCCGGATCGCGCACGATGGCGCGCCCCATCGCCACGCGCTGACGCTGGCCGCCGGACAGCTCGCGCGGGCGGCGTTTCAGCAGGCCGTCCAGCTCCAGAATGCGCGCCGCCTCTCTCACGCGCTCCGCGATGTGGCCTTTGCCCATGCCGCGAATTTTCAGCCCCCAGGCCATATTCTCTTCCACGCTCATGTGCGGATAGAGCGCGTAGTTCTGAAACACCATCGCGATGCCTCTGTCCTTCGGCTCCTTCTCGGTCACGCGCTGGCGGTCGATCCAGATATCGCCGGAGGTCACGCGCTCAAGCCCCGCCACCATGCGCAGCAGCGTTGATTTACCGCAGCCGGAGGGGCCGACCATCACGATAAACTCCCCGTCCGCCACGTCGAGAGTCAGCGGTTGAATGACCTGGGTTTTGTTATCCCAGCTTTTGGAAACTGCCTGAAGTTTAAGTCCTGCCATCTTATTTCTCACTGTCTACTAAGCCACGCACAAACGCGCGCTGCATGGCTAAAACGATTACGACCGGGGGGATTAAGGTGAGCAGCATCGCCGCCATCACCTGGTTCCAGAGGGTGGTGCCTTCGCCGGTGGCGATCATGCCTTTGATACCTGCGACGGCGGTGCCGAGGCTGACGTCCTGGATAATCAGCAGCGGCCACAGGTACTGGTTCCAGCCGTAGATAAAGGTGATCACGAACAGCGCCGCGAGGTTAGTTTTGGACAGCGGCAGCACGATGTCGCGGAAAAAGCGCATCGGCGAGGCGCCGTCGATTCGCGCCGCTTCAATCAGCTCGTCCGGCAGGGTCATAAAGAACTGGCGGAACAGGAAAGTGGCGGTCGCCGAGGCCATCAGCGGCAGGGTTAAGCCCGCGTAGCTGTCCAGCATTTTGAGGTTGGCGATCACTTCCACCGTCGGGAAGATACGCACCTCCACCGGCAGCATCAGGGTGATGAAGATCATCCAGAAGAACAGGTTACGCAGCGGAAAACGGAACCAGACGATGGCGAAGGCCGAGAGCATCGACACGGTGATTTTGCCCACCGTAATGCCAAACGCCATGATGAAGCTGTTGAGCATCATCAGCCAGAACGGCGCGCTATTGGCACCCACGCCCTGGTTCCAGATGGTTTTCATGTTCTCGAAAAGATGCCCGCCTGGGATCAGCGTCATCGGCGTGTCGAACACCGCTTTGGTGTCCAGCGTGGCGGCGACAAAGGCCACGTACAGCGGGAACAGGATGACGATGATCCCTAAAATCAGCATGGTATGGCTGAAAATCGTCAGCCCGCGACGGTTCTCAATCATTGGTAGCGCACCTTACTTTCGACATAGCGGAACTGCACCACCGTGAGGAGGATAACGAGGAACATCAGCACCACCGACTGGGCGGCAGAGGCCGAAAGGTCCAGACCGGCAAAGCCCTCACGGTAGATTTTGTAGATAAGCGTGGTGGTGGCCTGCACCGGGCCGCCTGCTGTGGCGGCGTCGATTACCGGGAAGGTGTCGAAGAAGGCGTAGACCAGGTTGACCACCAGCAGGAAGAAACTCACCGGGGCGATCAGCGGCAGCGAAAGCGTAAAGAAGCGGCGAACCGGGCCAGCGCCGTCGATTGCCGCAGCCTCCACCAGCGAGCGCGGAATGGACTGTAGCGCGGCGAAGAAGAACAGGAAGTTGTAGCTGATCTGCTTCCACACCGAGGCGAAGACCACCAGGAACATCGCCTGACCGCTGTTCTGCGCGTGGTTCCAGTCATAACCGAACTCCGCCAGGAAGTGGGTAATCAGCCCGCGCCCGGGATTAAACAGGAAGATCCACAGCACGGCAGCCACGGCAGGCGCGACGGCGTAGGGGAGCAGCATCAAGGTTTGATACAGGCGACTGCCGCGCACTACGTAATCCACCAGCGCGGCGAAAAACAGCGAGGCGACCAGCCCGCTGACCGTGACCAGCGCGCTGAACTTCATCGTCGTCCAGAAAGAGTCGAGGTAATAGCTGTCGTGAAGCAGCGCGATAAAGTTGTCCAGCCCGACAAACTGGCTGGACAGCCCGAACGGGTCGACGCTTTGCACCGAGTACCACAGCGCTTCGCCCGCAGGCCAGATAAAGAAGATAACGGTGATGATCAGCTGCGGCGCGACCAGCAGATAGGGCAGCCAGCGGGAGCGGAACACCGGACGGGATGAGGACATAGGTTAGCTCAGCGTTAGGTGGCCCCTCACCCCGGCCCTCTCCCAAAGGGAGAGGGAGTATGAGTTCCCTCTCCCTTTGGGAGAGGGTTAGGGTGAGGGTAAAAGGATTAAGACTTCGTCGACTGCTCAAAGCGGCGCAGCAGCTGATTACCGCGCTCAACCGCGGAGTCCAGCGCCTGCTGTGGGGTTTTCTTCCCGGTCCACACGCTTTCCAGCTCTTCATCCACGATGGTACGGATCTGCGGCATGTTGCCCAGACGCAGGCCTTTGGTGAACGGCAACGGCGGCTTGTTCAGCATCTGGCGCGTCGCGATATCCGCGCCCGGGTTCTTGCTGTAGAAGCCCTGCTCGCGGGTCAGGTCATAGGCGGCTTTGGTGATCGGCAGGTAGCCGGTCTTCTGGTGCCATTCGGCGGCGTTTTCCGGCTTCGCCAGGAAGTCGAGGAACTCGGCGACGCCCTTGTAGGTGCCGTTGTCTTTGCCCTGCATCACCCACAGGCTCGCCCCGCCGATGATGGCGTTCTGCGGCGCGCCCTTCACGTCGGCGTCGTAAGGCATCATGCCCACGCCGTAGTTGAATTTGGCGTAGTGACGGATGTCCGCCAGCGAGCCGGAGGAGGCGGTGGTAATAGCGCAGTCGCCGTTGTAGAACTTCTCGGTGGATTCATCTTTACGGCCAAAGTAGCTGAAATCGCCCTTCTTGTTCAGATCGGCAAGCAGCGCGATGTGTTTCACCTGCTCCGGCTTGTTGAACTCCAGCACCGCGTCGGTGCCGTCGAAGCCGTTGTTTTTGGTGGCGACTGGCAGGCCGTGCCAGGCGCTGAAGTTTTCAATCTGGATCCAGCCCTGCCAGCCGCTGGCGTAGCCGCACTTCATCCCTGCGGCTTTCAGTTTCGCGGTGTACTCGGCGAGATCCTGCCAGGTTTTTGGCGGCTGCTCCGGGTCTAAACCGGCTTTCCTGAAGGCATCTTTGTTGTAGTACAGCACCGGGGTGGAGCTGTTAAACGGCTGCGACAGCAGGTGGCCGGTTTTGGAGTCGGTGTAGTAACCAGAAACCGTCGGCACAAAGCGGGATTCGTCAAAGTTAATGCCTGCGTCTTTGAACACTTCGTAGACCGGCTTAATCGCTTTGGAGGCCATCATGGTGGCGGTGCCCACTTCATACACCTGCAGCAGCGCCGGTGCGTTACCGGTGCGGAATGCCGCAATGCCCGCGCTCAGGCTCTGCTCGTAGTTGCCTTTGTACACCGGCACAATTTTGTAATCCGGATGGGTGTCGTTGAAACGCTGCGCCAGGGAGTCAACCTCTTTACCCAGCTCCCCTTCCATGGAATGCCAGAACGGAATGGTGGTGACGGCCATTGCGTTCGTCGCAAAAGCCAGTCCAATTGCCAGACCCAAAGCTGTGTGTCGTAACGATGTCATTGTCATCTCTCTTATTGTGCCGGATGCGCGATATCACGCGTTTTATGCTCGCGAGGTAACATGACATGCTCGAATGACAGAAAAATAACTTTTTGTTTACAGAAAGATGACAACAACGCGTCAGCGGGATGATGGTTGTGTGAAGGGGATCGGTGCGGTTTGATGCCCTCACCCCGGCCCTCTCCCACGGGGAGAGGGAGAAAACCGATCGGTTCCCTCTCCCTTGGGGGAGAGGGTTAGGGTGAGGGGAAAATGCGATTAACCGCCTAAATACGCACTCCGCACCGCTTCGTTCGCCAGCAGCGCGTCGCCGGTATCGGACAGCACTACGCGACCGTTCTCCAGCACGTAGCCACGGTCGGCGAGCTTCAGCGCCTGGTTGGCGTTCTGCTCGACGAGGAAGATGGTCATTCCCTCTTTGCGCAGCTGCTCGATGGTGTCGAAAATCTGCTGGATAATGATCGGCGCAAGGCCGAGCGAAGGTTCGTCAAGCAACAGCAAACGCGGCTGGCTCATCAGCGCGCGACCAATCGCCAGCATCTGCTGTTCACCGCCGGACATGGTGCCTGCACGCTGCACGCGGCGCTCCCACAGGCGCGGGAAGAGTTCGTATACCCATTTGATGCGGGACTGAAACTGGTCGCGGTGGGCGAAGAAACCGCCCATCGCCAGGTTCTCTTCCACCGTCATGCGCGAGAAGACGCGACGCCCTTCCGGGACAATCGCCACCGCTTCGCGCATGATTTTGGCGGTCTGCCAGTCGGTAATGTCTTTGCCGTCAAACACAATCCGCCCGCTGCTGGCGCGCGGGTCGCCGCACAGGGTGCCGAGCAGCGTGGTTTTACCCGCGCCGTTGGCCCCAATCAGGGTGACGATTTCGCCCTGATTAATGTGCAGGCTGACGTCGTGCAGCGCCTGGATCTTGCCGTAGTGCGCGTTGACCTTATCGAACGTTAACATCGCTTTTTCCATCTTATGCCTCACCCAGGTATGCACGGATCACGTCCGGGTTGTTGCGGATCTCTTCCGGCGTCCCGTTTGCCAGCGGCGTGCCCTGGTTTACCACGTAGATACGGTCAGAAATGCCCATCACCAGCTTCATATCGTGTTCGATAAGCAGGATGGTGGTGTCGTGACGATCGCGCAGCTCGGCGATCAGCTCGTCCAGCTCTTTGGTCTCTTTCGGGTTGAGGCCCGCCGCCGGTTCGTCGAGCATCAGGATTTCCGGCTGCGTCACCATGCAGCGCACAATCTCCAGACGACGCTGGTCGCCGTAGGCCAGGTTGCTGGCCTGACGGTTGGCGTGCTGCAGCAGGCCGATGCGGTCGAGCCAGGTGGCGGCGCGGTCCAGCGCTTCTTCCTGCGCGCGGCGGAAGGCCGGGGTTTTCAGCAGGCCGGAGAAGATGCCGGTTTTAAGCTGCTGATGTTGCGCCACCAGCAGGTTCTCAATCACCGTCATTTCGCGGAACAGGCGCACGTGCTGGAAGGTACGCACCACGCCCATGCGGGCAATCTGCTGGCCCGGCAGGCCTTCAAGGTGCTGGTCGCGCAGCATGATGGTGCCGCCCGTCGGCTTGTAGAAGCCCGTCAGGCAGTTAAAGACCGTGGTTTTCCCCGCACCGTTTGGGCCAATCAGGGAGACAATCTCTTTCTTGTGCAGGTCCAGTGATACGTTGTTGACCGCCAGCAGGCCGCCAAAACGCATCATCAGGCCGTTAACCGATAATAATGGCTGACTCATGGCTGCTCTCCTTTCACTTCCGCCTCTTTAAGCTTTAACTGCGGACGGGTCATCGGCAGCAGGCCCTGCGGACGCCAGATCATCATTAACACCATCAAACCACCCAGCATCAACATGCTGTATTCGTTAAAGTCGCGCATCAGCTCGCGGGAAACCACCAGCAGGATGGCCGCGAGGATAACGGCGAACTGCGAGCCCATCCCGCCAAGCACCACAATCGCCAGTACGAAGGCAGATTCGGCAAAGGTGAAGGATTCCGGGCTGACGAAGCCCTGGCGCGCGGCAAACAGCGTTCCGGCAAAGCCCGCAAACGCGGCGCTGATGGTGAACGCGGTCAGCTTGATGCGGGTCGGGTTCAGGCCCAGCGAGCGGCAGGCGATCTCATCTTCGCGCAGCGCTTCCCACGCACGGCCCAGCGGCATGCGCAGCAGACGGTTAATCACAAACAGGGTGATGACGACCAGCAGCAGCGCCACCAGATAGAGCCAAATCACACGGTCGGACGGATCGTACTTAATGCCAAAGAAGTTGCTGAAGGTGTCCCAGCCGCCTTCACGGGCGGTGCGGCTGAACTCCAGGCCGAAGAAGGTCGGTTTCGGGATCTGGCTAATGCCGTTCGGGCCGCCGGTCACTTCGGTGTTGTTGAGCAGCAGGATACGGACGATTTCACCGAAGCCTAAGGTCACAATCGCCAGATAGTCGCCGCGCAGGCGCAGGACCGGGAAGCCCAGCAGGAAGCCCGCAGCGGCAGAAACCAGCCCTGCCAGCGGCAGACAGGTCCAGAAGCCGAGGCCGTAATAGTGGTTCAGCAGCGCAAAGGTGTAAGCACCGATGGCGTAGAAGCCGCCGTAGCCGAGCACCAGCAGGCCGGACAGACCCACCACCACGTTCAGGCCGAGGCCTAAAATCACGTAGATCATGGTCAGGGTGGCGATATCCACCGTCCCGCGCGATACCACGAACGGCCACGCCACGGCGGCCACCAGCAGCGCCACGAGGAACAGCTTCTGTTTCACGGTGGAGCCATCAATCGCCGGCAGCACGAATTTTGGCCCCGAGACGTTTTTCAGCGTCTTCTGGAACAGCGGACGCAGCAGCTGGAACAGAAATACCACGGCGGTGCCGATAAACACCCACTGCCAGCGGATATCTGGCGCGGTGTCGACCACAAGCTTAGTGCCATCCAGCTCCAGCTGGACGCCCATAAACACGCCCGCCAGCACGAAGAACATGGCGGCAGAGAGCAGCGCCATCGCGAAATGCATCGGTTTCATACTTTCTCTACCTCCGGACGGCCCAGAATACCGGTAGGCATGACCAGCAGAACCAGAATCAGCAGGGCAAACGACACCACGTCTTTATATTCTGTACTCAGGTACGCCGAGGAGAGCGCTTCGGCTACGCCCAGGATCAGGCCGCCGATCATCGCGCCCGGGATACTGCCGATGCCGCCCAGTACCGCTGCGGTGAAGGCTTTCATCCCGGCCATAAAGCCGATGTAGGGGTTAATCACGCCGTAGAACTGGCCGAGCAGGACACCTGCCACCGCCGCCATCGCCGCGCCGATCACGAAGGTCAGGGCGATCACGCGGTCGGTGTTGATGCCGAGCAGGCTCGCCATCTTGAGGTCTTCCGCGCAGGCGCGGCAGGCGCGTCCCATGCGGGAGTAGCGGATGAACACGGTCAGAGCAAGCATCGCCAGGAAGGTGACGACCCAGATAACCAGCTGCATGGTGGTGATTGACGCCGAGAAGTTCTCGCTCGCCCCTACAATCCACTGGCCGTTAAACAGGCTTGGCAGCGCCACGTCGCGCGAGCCTTCGGTCAGGCTGACGTAGTTTTGCAGGAAGATAGACATACCAATTGCCGAGATCAGCGCAATCAGGCGCTTGGAGCTACGCACGGGCCGATAGGCTACACGCTCAATGCTCCAGCCGTAGGCGCTGGCGATAACAATCGCACCGACAAACCCGGCGGCGACCAGCAGCCAGCTGCTGTCGATACCCATCATCATCAGGGCGGCGATAATCATGAAGGAGACATAGCTGCCGATCATGTAGACCTCGCCATGGGCGAAGTTGATCATGCCGATAATGCCGTAAACCATGGTGTAGCCGATGGCGATCAGGGCGTAGGTGCTGCCCAGCGTGACGCCGTTAAACATCTGCTGTAAGAAATAGAGAAACTGCTCAGACATAACGTAACCTTTCTCAACCCGCCCGCATTGCGCGGGCGGTGGGATTATTATTTGGCTGCCGTGGAAGATCCGTCGGCGTGCCACTTGAAGACACCAAATTCAAATCCCTTCAGATCGCCTTTCTCATCCCAGTTCAGCGGCCCAATCACGGTGTTTGCCCCGTGTGCTTTTAAATCTTTAACCAGATCCAACGGCTCTTTGCTGCCGGTGCGATCCATTGCCGTTGCCAGCGACTGCACGGCGGCATAGGTGATCCACACGTATGGACCGCTCGGATCTTTCTTCTGCGCCTTGAGCGCGTCGACGATAGCCTTGTTAGCCGGGTCCTGGTCATAGCGTTTTGGCATCGTCACCAGCATGCCTTCCGCCGCGTCACCCGCGATGTTAGACAGCGAGGCATTGCCCACGCCTTCCGGGCCCATGAACTGGGTTTTCAGGCCGGTCGCACGCGCCTGGCGCAGCATCTGGCCCATT
The DNA here is from genome assembly GCF_029967835.1 of Enterobacter sp. V87_3. Taxonomy (NCBI): domain Bacteria; kingdom Pseudomonadati; phylum Pseudomonadota; class Gammaproteobacteria; order Enterobacterales; family Enterobacteriaceae; genus Enterobacter; species Enterobacter sp. V87_3. The sequence continues at coordinate 115,418 of NZ_JASCAM010000012.1, forward strand.
TCCGAGTAGTAGCCGCCGTAATAGACGAAATCGATATTTTCTTTCTGCAGACGGGCAATCAGCGCCGAGAAATCTTTCTCACCGGCGGTGATACCGTCGAAGAAGACGATATTCGCGCCGCCTTTTTTCAGGCCGTCCTGCACGGAACGCGCCAGGCCTTCGCCGTACTGCTGCTTGTCATGGATGATGGCAATACGCTGCGGCTTGACCGTGTCGAGGATGTATTTTGCCGCGGTCGGCCCCTGAGAGGAGTCCAGACCCGCAGTACGCATGATGTGCGCGTAACCGCGCTGGGTCAGCTCCGGGTTAGTCGCGCCAGGGGTAATCATCAAAATGCCTTCATCTTCATAGATGTCGGACGCCGGCTGGGTGGACGATGAGCACAGGTGACCAATCACGTACTGAATACCGTCGTTCACAATTTTGTTGGCGACCGCTACGGCCTGTTTGGGATCGCAGGCGTCGTCATACTCTACGCCGACCAGCTTGTCGCCCTTGATGCCGCCACTGGCGTTGATGTCTTTAATGGCCTGGCGCGCGCCGTTGAACTCCATATCGCCCCACTGGGCAACCGGACCGGACATCGCGCCGACCACGGCGACTTTAATATCTTCCGCCATCGCGCTTTGCGACATTGCCAGTGCAACCATTCCCGCGATTAATGCTTTCGCGTTCCTTTTCATCTGTGAATCCCCATTCGTGACGTGATGTTTATATTTTGTTTTATTATGGTTAAAAAGCATTCTGTACTTTTAATGAACAACGCTATTTTTACCAGTGCCTTTAATGGCTTAGCGCAGTTTTTTAGCAAAAACCAGACTAAAATCTCTATTTTTCAGGCGATTAAGCAAAGATAATATTCTGAAATCAGGCAGAGATAAACAAATAAAAGCGCGGTTTGCAGCATAAAATAACGGTACAAAGCGCCGAATAAATCACTACCTTTCAGGTTAAAATCCTGCTTATTTTTCGATCCATGCGTTTTCAGACTGGACATTGCGCAGCCAAAAAACTAATCACCTGGTTAATGGGGGAAAAAGAGAAAGCCTCGGGGCGGATAAATTGAGTACACTGCCCTTACTTTTTTTGATGTGGACAAGCAGCTAATGAAACTGACTATCGTTCGTCTGGTGACCTTTAGCGACCAGGATCATATCGACCTGGGCAAAATCTGGCCGGAATACTCCCCTTCTTCGCTGGACGTTGATGAGAATCACCGTATATACGCCGCGCGTTTTAACGAGCGTCTGCTGGCCGCCGTACGCGTAACGCTGAGCGGCACCCAGGGCGCGCTGGACTCTTTACGCGTGCGTGACGTCACCCGCCGTCGCGGCGTAGGGCAGTATTTGATTGAAGAGGTGATGCGCGATAACCCGAGCGTAGACGCATGGTGGATGGCCGACGTGGGCGTGGAAGACCGCGGCGTAATGGCGGCATTTATGCAGGCGTTAGGGTTTACGGCGCAGACGAACGGGTGGGAGAAGCGTTAAATTTGTGCGGGCTGGTGCCCTCACCCCGGCCCTCTCCCACGGGGAGAGGGAGAACACCGAACTATCCCCTCTCCCAAAGGGGAGGAAAAACACCGAACTATCCCCTCTCCCTGTGGGAGAGGGTTAGGGTGAGGGCATCAATCCGCACCCGTATTATTTAGCGTCGGTCGCCGTACCGTTGGCATGCCAGTCAAACACGCCGAACTCAAAGCCTTTCAGGTCGCCCTTCTCATCCCAGGACAGCGGTCCCATCACGGTTTCCACGGAGTTGGCTTTCAGCCAGGTGGCAATCTCCGCCGGATCGGCTGACTGGTTCAGGCCCGCCTGCAGAGACTGCAGCGCCGCGTAGGTGGTCCAGACGAACGCACCGCTTGGGTCCTGTTTCTTCGCCTTGATCGCATCCACAATCGGTTTGTTGGCAGGCACCTGGTCGTAGTTCTTCGGTTTGGTGACCAGCAAGCCTTCGGCAGATTCACCGGCAATGTTAGACAGTGACACGTTCGCCACGCCTTCCGGCCCCATAAACTGGGTTTTCAGACCCGCCGCGCGCGCCTGGCGCAGGATCTGGCCCATTTCCGGGTGGTAGCCACCGTAGTACACAAAGTCGATATTCTCTTTCTTCAGGCGCGCCACCAGCGTGGAGAAATCTTTTTCACCGGCGGTAATTCCGTCGAAGAACACCACGTCAGCCTTGGCTTTCTTCAGGTTATCCTGCACGGAACGCGCAAGACCTTCACCGTACTGCTGTTTGTCATGCACAATCGCGATGCGCTTTGGCTTCACTTTATCAACGATATATTTTGCCGCCGTTGGACCCTGATCGGAATCCAGGCCGGTGGTGCGCAGGATCAGCTTATAGCCGCGCGCGGTCAGCTCTGGTGCCGTCGCCGCCGGGGTAATCATCAGAATGCCTTCGTCTTCATAGATATCAGACGCTGGCTGAGTAGAAGAAGAACACAGGTGGCCGATAACATATTTGATGCCGTCGTTTACCACTTTGTTCGCCACCGCAACCGCTTGTTTCGGGTCACAGGCGTCATCATATTTTACGATCTGCAGTTTTTCGCCCTTGATACCGCCCTTAGCATTAATGTCTGCAACCGCCTGCTCTGCGCCCGTAAATTCCTGGTCGCCGTACTGGGCTACCGGGCCGGACATCGCGCCGACTACCGCGACTTTAATATCGGCCTGCGCCATGGCGCTGAATGCCAACGCCATACATCCTGCCAGTAATGCTTTACCCTTCATGTTCATCCTGAGAATCCCCATTATTATGGTTATTACGATTATTGTGATGTTGTTGTGTAGCGCTTTATTTCGTTTATAGGCGTACTGACCGCGCTTTTTCAGCATACTCTGCTAAAACATACCGCATTTTTATGATTTTGGAATAGCTAATTTGACATGTCACTGTGCTAAGCCCGGCAGCCTGTTGCGCCGGGCTTTTGGCTTTATCGTGTCAGCGAGGCGGAAATAATATCCAGCGCTTTACGGAACTGCGCTTCCGGGATGGTCAGCGGATAGAGGAAACGAATCACGTTGCCGTACACGCCGCAGTTCAGGAGCAGCAGCCCCTCCTGCAGGGCGCGATCCTGTACCTCGCGGGTGAATTCCGGCGACGGCTGCCCGGTCTGCGGATCGATAAATTCCACCGCCACCATCGATCCTTGCGCGCGGATATCGGCGATGTACGAACACCCGTCTTTCGCTTTATTCAGCACTTCAACCAGATGATGTCCCAGGTGCGCCGCCCGCGTGCAGAGATCTTCTTCGTCAATCACGTCCAGCACCGCATGCGCCGCCGCAATCGCCAGCGGGTTACCCGCATAGGTGCCGCCCAGGCCGCCTGGCGCGGGTGCGTCCATCACCTCTGCGCGGCCAGAGACCGCCGAGAGCGGCATGCCGCCCGCCAGGCTTTTCGCCATGGTGATCAGGTCCGGCTTCACGCAGTGGTTTTCCATTGAGAACAGTTTGCCGGTACGCGCAAAGCCGGTTTGCACCTCATCGGCAATCAGCAGAATGCCGTGGGTGTCGCACAGGGTGCGCAGAGCCTGCATAAAATCGGCGGGGGCAACGTTAAATCCGCCCTCCCCCTGCACAGGTTCAAGGATAATGGCGGCCACCTGGTCAGGGGCGATATCCGCTTTAAAGAGGCGTTCAACGCTTTTGATCGCCTCCTGGGAACTCACGCCGCGCAGGTGATCGGGAAACTGCGCGTGATAGACCGAGCCGGGGAACGGGCCGAAGCCGAGTTTGTAGGGGGCGACTTTGCCGGTCAGCGCCATGGTCATAAAGGTGCGGCCATGAAAAGCACCGCCAAAGGTAATCAGGCCGGGGCGACGGGTCCAGGCGCGCGCGATTTTGACGGCGTTCTCCACCGCTTCCGCTCCGGTAGAGAAGAAAGCGGTTTTGGCCGGGCCGTCAATCGGCACGCGGGCGTTGATGCGTTCAGCCAGAGCGACATAGCCTTCGTACGGCACAATCTGGTAGGCTGTATGGGTAAAGGCGTGGAGTTGTTTTTCGATAGCGGCGATAACGGCAGGATGGCGATGGCCGGTATTCAGCACCGCGATCCCGGCGGCAAAATCAATGTACTCATTGCCTTCGACGTCCCACACCGTGGCGTTTTCGGCTTTATCGGCATAGAAGTTACACATCACCCCAATGCCGCGCGGCGTGGCCTGCAAGCGCCGGTCATTCAGTTCTTTATTGTTCACCTTATCCCCCCGAAGATCGCATGTGTAGCGCATCAGTAAGTGTTTGCCAGGGGGTAAAATTTCGCCAGATCGGGCGTTAAAAAAACAAAACCCCCGGATTCTCATCCAGGGGCTTTTATCCTTCATATTTCAAGCCGCAGGTACGTTGGCTGCTCTCGTTCACCCGAATCACTTACTCATGTAAGCTCATCGGGATTCACTCATTTGCCGCCTTCCTGCAGCCTGAACTATTTCGGCTAAACGGGGACTTCGCAGAAATTACGCTTCGATAGCGGCGCGAAGTTTTTTCATGGCGTTCTTTTCAAGCTGACGTACACGTTCAGCGGACACGCCGTAGCGGTCGGCCAGTTCCTGCAGCGTGGACTTGTTGTCTTCGTCCAGCCAGCGGGCGCGGATAATGTCCTGGCTACGCTCGTCGAGACCTTCCATCGCAAAGCTCAGCTTGTTCGCGGCCTGATCTTCCCAGTTGTCCTCTTCGATGCCGTCAGCAAAGTTAGAGGTCTTATCCTGCAGATACAGAACCGGTGCCATCGGCTGGCTGTCAGAGGCGTCATCGTCGGAAGACATGTCAAACGTCATGTCCTGCGCGGCCATACGGGATTCCATCTCACGCACGTCTTTGCTGGATACGCCCAGTTCGCGCGCCACCATTTCCACTTCATCCTGATTGAACCAGCCCAGACGCTGCTTGGTTTTACGCAGGTTGAAGAACAGTTTGCGTTGCGCTTTCGTCGTGGCGACTTTCACAATACGCCAGTTACGCAGAACGTATTCGTGAATTTCAGCTTTGATCCAGTGCACGGCGAAGGAGACCAGTCGCACACCCACTTCCGGGTTAAAGCGACGTACAGCCTTCATCAGGCCGATGTTACCTTCCTGAATCAGATCCGCCTGCGGCAGGCCGTAGCCCGCATAATTACGAGCAACGTGAACAACAAAGCGCAGGTGAGACAGGATCAGCGTCTTAGCTGCTTCCAGATCGCCCTGGTAATGCAGCTTTTCAGCAAGCTCCTTTTCTTCCTCAGCCGTCAACATCGGCCAGGTGTTCGCAGCCCGGATGTAAGACTCCAGGTTACCAACAGGGGCTAAAGCTAAAGTTTGCATTTCTTTGGTCATTCATTCCTCTCAATTCAATTTCTTCTGGCTCAGGTTATCCCCATCAGGCAACAACCATGCCAAAGCATTTGAGCAACGAGAATAGCATTCACTCTTTTATCAGACAGTGATTTTATCCACAAGTTCCCAGTGCAACAGTGAATAAATTACGCACAAAATGTGACATGGAGATGATAAAGCGGGGAAGCGCAAACAGGGACGCTTTCCCTGCAGAGCGAACATCTCAGTGCAGGGAAAGATTATATCACGCTTTTATTAGTCGGGAGTAAAGTGACGTAAATGTTGCACCGTTGCCAGCCATGCGGCAATCCAGCCGATCATTGAGCAGACCAGCAGCAATAACAGACACTCGTCGAACCCTAAGCCACTGATATCAAACCTGGTGCCGAAAACCTGCGCCACGTCAGTAACGGCGGACGAGAGCCGCATCACCAAAATTTCTGACAATATCAGTGAAAGAAATGCGCCGGAAAAACCGAGCAACGCGCCGCCGTAAAGGAACGGACGCAGGATGAACCCATCCGTCGCACCAATCAGTTTCTGCACGTTGATGGTGTCGCGGCGGGCGAAGATGCTCAGACGCACGCTGTTACCAATGACGAGGAATACCGCCGCCACCATCAGTACGCCGATCATCGCCGAGACGCGCCCCACAAGCCCGGTCAGCGCGGCCAGACGCGCAAACCAGCTGTCGTCCATGCGCACTTCATCAATGCCGTTAATACGGGTGATGCGGTCGCGCAACGTGTTGAGCGAATCGGTGCCCTGGAAATCGAGCTTCGGGATCACCACTGCCACGGCGGGCAGCGGGTTCTCTTCCAGCATATCCAGCGCGCCGCCAAACCCGGACCAGTTACGGAACTCGCCCAGCGCCTCGTCGCGCGACAGATAGTTGACCTTCTCCACGCCCGGTTCGGCCTGGATCTGCCCAACTACCTGCGCCGCCGCGTTATCGTCGAGCGCTTTATCCAGATAGACGGTGATCTGCGGCGACGGATAATACTGTGACGCCGCCTGATTAACGTTTTTATAGACCATGTAGCAGACGCTCGGCAGCGTCAGGGAGATGGCAATCACCATCACCGTCAGGAACGTCGCCAGCGGTTTGCTTTTCAGGTCCTGCACTGCGCCGTGGAAAGCGTAACGCACCTGCTCGTTAAAGACGTTGGTCTTGCGGGAGTTCGGCTTCGGCGCGGCTTTTGCACGCTTTGGCGCATGACGATTACCGTCCCCACCGCCCTGCGGCTTGCGGAAGCGGTCAAACCGGTTCCCGAACTGCCGAATCTGGTTCATTGCATCACGCTTATTCACCGTGGCCTCCGTGCAAATGCCCGTCGCTCAGGGTCAACATGCGGTACGAACGGCGGGAGATCAGCCCGATATCGTGCGTCGCCATCAGTACCGTTACCCCCACGCGGTTAAACTCTTCGAACAGACGTAAAATCCCTTCGGACAGGGCATCGTCCAGGTTCCCGGTCGGTTCATCCGCCAGCAGCACCGCCGGTTTATTCACCACCGCACGGGCAATGCCCACGCGCTGCTGTTCACCGCCGGAAAGCTGGATCGGGAAGTTCTTCGCTTTGTCCAGCAGCCCGACCTTATCCAGCGCCGCAGAGACGCGGCGGCGGATATCGTCATAGCTGGCACCGGCAATAATCAGCGGGATAGCGACGTTGTCAAACACGGTGCGATCCATCAGCAGGTGGTGATCCTGAAAAATCATGCCGATCTGACGCCGCAGGAACGGCACCTCACGGTTTTTCAGGCGGCTGATGTCGTGGCCGCTGAAGAAGATTTTCCCGGCGCTGGGCCGTTCGATCCCACAGATAAGCTTGAGCAGGGTACTTTTCCCCGCGCCGGAATGGCCGGTCAGGAATGCCATCTCGCCCGGCTGCAGGTGAAATGTCACCCCCTGCAGCGCTTGTCTCCCACCGAGATAGGCCTTGCTGACGTGTTCAAAGCGAATCATTGTTAGTCCTCTCGGGCAAATAATGCCTCAATAAAGTCGTCCGCCTTAAACGGACGCAAATCCTCAATACGCTCGCCCACACCGATGTAACGGATAGGAATGCCGAACTGGTCGGCCACGGAGAAGATCACGCCGCCCTTGGCGGTACCGTCCAGTTTGGTCAGCGTGATGCCCGTCAGCCCTACCGCTTCATGGAACAGCTTCGCCTGGCTGACGGCGTTCTGCCCGGTGCTGGCGTCGATAGTCAGCATAATTTCATGCGGCGCATCTTCGTCCAGCTTCTTCATGACGCGAACGATTTTTTTCAGCTCTTCCATCAGGTGCGATTTGTTCTGCAAACGTCCGGCGGTATCGGCAATCAGGACATCCACGTTACGCGCCTTCGCCGCCTGAATGGCGTCAAAGATAACGGATGCGGAGTCCGCGCCGGTGTGCTGGGCAATCACCGGAATGTCGTTGCGCTGGCCCCAGACCTGCAGCTGCTCCACCGCTGCCGCACGGAAGGTATCACCCGCCGCCAGCATCACCGATTTGCCCTGCTGCTCGAACTGGCGCGCCAGCTTGCCAATGGTGGTGGTTTTACCCACACCGTTCACACCCACCATCAGAATAACAAATGGCGTTTTGCCTTCAATATTAAGCGGTTCGTCAACTTTTGCGAGGATTTCACCCATCTCATCTTTCAACAGACCGTACAGCGCTTCGGCATCGCGCAGCTGTTTGCGGCTCGCGCCCTCTGTCAGGTTGGTGATGATTTTGCGGGTGGTTTCCACGCCGACGTCGGCGATCAGCAGCTGTTCTTCCAGCTCTTCAAAGAGATCATCGTCGATCTTTTTGCCGCGGAACAGACTGATAAATCCGGAACCTAAGTTCTCTTTGGTTTTAAGCAGGCTGCGCTTCAGGCGTGCGAAGAAACCTTCTTTGGTCGGTTTTTCCTGCTCCTGAACGATCGCCTCTTCGGCCTGCGCTTGCTCTTCCACTGGCACGACGATAACCGCTTCTTCTGCGGCCTGTGCCGCCAGCGCCTGGGCTTCCAGCTCTTCGTCGGTGAGCTCAGGCTCAAGTGCCGCGTCCTCTTCCACCGCGTCGATGATGTCGACGGTTTCCGCTTCGGCCTGCCACTCTTCCGGTGAAATCTCTTCGGCTTTCACCTCTTCCGGCAACGGCAGCGCTTCGTGTTCAATGGCCGCCGCAGGCGTTTCGACAACCTCTGCAACCTCAACAACGTCTGCAACCTGTTCAATCACCACCGGTTCCGGCTTTTCACTCTCCTGAACCTGCTCAGTGACGTCGACGACCTCTTCAGCAAAGGATTCAATCTCTTCTTTGCTGTGTGCAGGCTGCTCCGCTTCAATGACCGCGGCGGTTTCTACAGGCGTTTCAGGCTGTGACGGCTCCTCAACCTGCTGTTGTTCTTCGGTTTTCTGTTCTGTCTCTTGCTCTTTTTCACCGAAGCCCAGCCAGGAAAAGAAGCCACGTTTTTTTTGTTTTGCCATCTGCGACTACACTCCTCGCGGCGCTATATACATGGAAGCTAAAAAAATGATGAAATAGTCTAACACTTTACTTAATTGACATCACCGCCCGCAATCGCAGGCGAATTGTTAACAGAGCTTTCCTGAAATGAAGAAACCCAACCGCGCCCCGGCCGGTCAAATTCGCATTATCGGCGGCCAGTGGCGAGGCCGGAAATTACCGGTGCCGGACAGCCCCGGTTTACGCCCCACGACGGACCGCGTACGCGAGACGTTATTTAACTGGCTTGCCCCGTCAATGGTAGACGCCCACTGCCTGGATTGCTTCGCCGGAAGCGGGGCGTTAGGGCTGGAAGCGCTGTCGCGTTATGCCGCCAGCGCCACCCTGCTGGAGATGGAGCGCAACGTGGCGCAGACGCTGCAGCAAAATCTGGCTACGCTAAAAGCAAAGAATGCGAAGGTGGTAAACACCAATACCCTGAGCTTCCTCGCGCAACAGGGCACGCCGCATAACGTGGTCTTCGTTGATCCGCCGTTCCGCAAAGGTCTGCTGGAAGAGACGTTATCCCTGCTGGAACAAAATGGCTGGCTGGCGGATGACGCGCTGATTTACGTCGAGAGCGAAGTGGAAAACGGTTTGCCTCCGGTGCCGGTTCACTGGGATCTGCACCGCGAAAAAGTGGCCGGTCAGGTCGCTTACCGTCTGTATCATCGTCAGGCACAAGGAGAATCCGATGCCGGTACTGATTAATCTGGGGCGCTTACTGATGCTGGGCGTCTGGGCGTTTTTGATCCTCAACCTGGTGCACCCTTTCCCGCGGCCAATGAATATCTTTGTTAACGTCGCGCTGATCTTCACCGCCTTCATGCACGCCCTGCAGATGGTGATGCTGAAAAACGGCCTGCCGAAAGATGGCCCGCAGATGACCGGCTGGCAGCAGCTGCGCGTGTTTATCTTTGGCGTGTTTGAACTGCTGGTGTGGATGAAGACGTTTAAGGCGCAGGCGAAGAAGTAAGGTGCGTTTAGTCGCCCGGTGGCGCTTCGCTTACCGGGCCTACGAAACCCCTGTAGGCCGGGCAAACGCAGTGCCGCCCGGCGTTACAGCTCTGGTTCAAACCCTTCAAACCGCGATCCTTTGTAGCTCAACACCCCTTTCTCCCCCACGGTCAGCTGATGATACTGCTGCGCTTCCAGGCGGAACGTCACCTCCAGCCCGCCGCTTTCCGGCCTGAAGCTCGCCTCATAGCGCATAAGGGTTCCGGCAGGCGTGACCTGCTGCTGGCGTGAACGTCGGTCGTTGATCGCTTTTTCGCGTTTATTGCTCACCACCATGCGTTTTTGCAGCAGCGGCGCGGCATCGTTATCGGCCTTTTCGCGGCGCTGCTGCACGAAGCGAAACGAGGCGGCAACGACGATAATAGCGACCACAATAATCAAAAACAGCGGCATCTTACTCACACTAATACTCCATCAGATAATGCGGAATTCAGGATACCTTGCCTTTCCCGGCATTGCCAAACGCCTCTGCGCGTCACTACACTGAATCAGAAACTGAGAATTCAGCCTTAACAGATACAGGGAGTTAATATGCTTTGGTCATTTATCGCCGTCTGTTTGTCCGCATGGCTCTTTGTCGATGCGTCGTACCGTGGCCCCGCCTGGCAGCGCTGGTTGTTTAAACCCGTCACGCTGCTGCTCCTGCTGCTGTTGGCCTGGCAGGCACCTATGTTTAACGCCATCAGCTATCTGGTGCTCGCCGGGCTGTGCGCCTCGTTGATTGGCGATGCCTTAACCCTGCTGCCGCGCCAGCGCCTGCTGTATGCCGTGGGGGCGTTCTTCCTGTCGCATCTGCTCTACACCATTTATTTTGCCAGCCAGATGACGCTCTCCTTCTTCTGGCCGCTGCCGCTGGTGCTGCTGGCAATTGGCGCGCTGCTGATCGCCGTGATCTGGACGCGCCTGGAAGAGATGCGTTTGCCGGTCTGCACCTTTATCGCCATGACGCTGGTGATGGTGTGGCTGGCGGGCGAGCTGTGGTTCTTCCGTCCGACGTCGCAGGCCATGTCCGCCTTCTTCGGCGCGGCCCTGCTGCTGCTCGGGAATATCGTCTGGCTGGGTAGCCACTATCGCCGCCGTTTCCGCGCGGATAACGCGATTGCTGCCGCCTGTTACTTTGCCGGGCACTTCCTGATTGTGCGGTCGCTGTACATCTAAATAACGCTTGACTCTGGAGTCGACTCCAGAGTGCATACTCCGGTTAATGAGAAAATTATCATTCGCCGGAGGCTGCTATGTCTGCTCCTGAATCGTCAAAAAAAGTTCCACAATTCTCTGCACTTAAGCTCAGCCCGGTACCGCCGAAGGACGACTGCTGCTGCGAGTCCGGGTGTGAGGCGCAAAACGACGCGCTGCCCGACACCGGCAGCCGCTACAGCTGGGTCGTTAACGGCATGGACTGCGCCGCCTGCGCGCGCAAGGTAGAAAACGCGGTTAAACAGGTGCCGGGCGTCAGCCACGTTCAGGTGCTGTTCGCCACCGAAAAGCTGCTGGTCAGCGCCGACCGCGACGTCAGCAAACAGGTTGAAACCGCCGTCAGCCAGGCAGGCTATTCCCTGCGCAGCGAATCCGCCCCGGTCGAAAAAACCTCTCTCCTGCGGGAAAACTTGCCGCTGTTAACGCTCGTCATCATGATGGCGGTGAGCTGGGGTCTGGAGCAGATCAACCATCCGTTTGGCAACCTGGCCTTTATCGCCACCACGCTCGTTGGGCTGTTCCCGATTGCCCGTCAGGCGCTGCGCCTGATGAAAAGCGGCAGCTGGTTCGCCATCGAAACGTTGATGAGCGTGGCGGCGATTGGCGCGCTGTTCATCGGCGCGACGGCGGAAGCGGCGATGGTGCTGCTGCTGTTCTTAATCGGCGAGCGCCTTGAAGGATGGGCCGCGAGCCGGGCACGCAAAGGGGTCAGCGCGCTGATGGCGCTCAAGCCCGAAACCGCCATTCGCGTGGTGAACGGCAGTCGTGAAACGGTGGCGATCGCTACCCTGCGTCCGGGCGACGTGATTGAAGTGGCGGCGGGCGGGCGTTTACCTGCCGATGCCGCGCTGCTTACCGCCACCGCAAGCTTTGACGAAAGCGCGCTGACCGGCGAGTCCATTCCGGTTGAGCGCGAAGCGGGTGAGAAAGTGCCTGCCGGTGCCACCAGCGTCGATCGTCTGGTGCAGTTGAACGTGCTCTCCGAACCGGGCGACAGCGCCATCGACCGCATTCTTAAGCTGATTGAAGAGGCCGAAGAGCGCCGCGCGCCGGTCGAACGCTTCATCGACCGTTTCAGCCGGATTTACACCCCTGCCATCATGCTGGTGGCCCTGCTGGTCACTGTCGTGCCGCCGCTGTTCTTTGGCGCGCCGTGGGAGGGCTGGATTTATAAAGGCCTGACGCTGCTGCTGATCGGCTGCCCGTGCGCGCTGGTGATCTCCACCCCGGCGGCGATCACCTCGGGGCTGGCAGCGGCGGCCCGTCGCGGGGCGCTGATTAAGGGCGGCGCGGCGCTGGAGCAGCTGAGCCAGGTGCAACACATCGCTTTTGATAAGACCGGCACGCTGACCGTCGGGAAGCCACAGGTTACCGGCCTGTACCCGCAGGATATGAGTGAAAACGCTCTCCTGACGCTGGCCGCCGCCGTCGAGCAAGGCTCCACCCACCCGCTGGCACAGGCAATCGTGCGCGAAGCGCAGTCTCGCGGGCTGACGGTTCCGCCGGCAACCGCGCAGCGCGCGCTGGCAGGCTCGGGTATTGAGGCCGAGGTAGAGGGCAAAAAAGTGCTGATCGTCGCGGCGGATAAATCCCCGGCGACCGGGTTAAGCCCGCAGATCCAGACGCTGGAACAGGCCGGGCAGACGGTTGTCGTCGTGGTGCTGGAGGGCGTGGTGAAAGGGATGCTCGCCCTGCGCGATACCCTGCGCGACGATGCAAAAGAGGCGGTTGCAGCCCTGCATACGCTGGGCGTGCAGGGTGTGATCCTGACCGGCGATAACCCGCGCGCGGCAGCGGCGATTGCCGGTGAGCTGGGCCTCGAATTTAAAGCCGGGTTACTGCCTGCGGATAAGGTGCGTGCCGTGACGGAATTAAACGCGCACGCCCCGCTGGCGATGGTCGGCGACGGAATTAACGATGCCCCGGCAATGAAAGCCTCGACCATCGGGATCGCCATGGGCAGCGGCACCGACGTGGCGCTGGAGACCGCCGACGCGGCGCTTACCCACAACCGCCTGACCGGGCTGGCGCAGATGATTGATCTCGCGCGGGCAACGCGGGCCAATATTCGCCAGAACATCGGCATTGCGCTGGGGCTGAAGGGGATATTTCTGGTGACCACGCTGCTCGGCATCACCGGGCTGTGGCTGGCGGTACTGGCGGATACCGGTGCGACGGTGCTGGTGACGGCGAACGCGCTGCGGTTATTACGTCGACAATAATATCGTTATCGAACCGTTAACCGGGTAAGGCATCACCGCTACCCGGTCATGGATTGGATTGGGGTGCGGCCTGATGCCCCACCCCAACCCTCTCCCACGGTGAAAGGGAGAAGAGCGGCGTCACTGCATCCCTAATACCCCCGGCAGCCACAGTGAAATTGCCGGGATGTACGTTACCATCCCCAGCACCACCAGCAGCATGCCGTAAAACGGCAGCATCGCCTTCACCACGGTTTCGATTCGCTGCTTGCTTACCGCACTCGCCACAAACAGCACCGACCCGACCGGCGGAGTAATCAGCCCGATCCCGAGGTTCACCATCATGATCATCCCGAAATGCACCGGGTCGATCCCCAGCGAATTGGTCACCGGCAGCAGCACCGGCGTCAGGATCAGGATAATCGGCGCCATGTCCATCAATGTGCCAATCAGCAGCAGCATGATGTTGAGGTACATCAGGATCACGTACTTGTTGTCAGAGAGCGAGGTGAAGAACTCGGTGATGCGCGTCGGCAGCTGCATGTAGGTCATCACCGCGCCAAACGCCGCGGCAAAGCCAATCAAAATCATGACGATAGTGACCGTTTTTACCGTGCGGCACATCAGCTTCGGCAGTTCGTTCCACTTGTAGTCGCGGTAGATAAACATGGTGACGAAGAACGCCCACAGACAGGCGACGGCGGCGGATTCCGTGGCGGTAAATATCCCGGACAATATCCCGCCGAGAATAATGACCACCGTCATCAGCCCCCACAGAGCATCAAGCATGATCTTCAGCGCCTGCATAAACGGGATTTTGTCCCCTTTCGGATAGCCGCGCTTGTGGGCGAAACATAAGCACAGCACCATCAGGCTGACGCCCAGCAGCAGCCCCGGCAGCACGCCCGCGATAAACAGCGTGGCGATGGAGACCGTGCCGCCCGCCGCCAGGGAGTAAATCACCGAGTTATGGCTGGGCGGGATCAAAATCGCCTGCACCGAGCCGCTGGCGGTGACGGCCGCCGCGTACTCCCGTGGATAGCCTTTCTTCTCCATCTCCGGGATCATCACGCTGCCGATGGAGGCCGTATCCGCTACCGACGAACCGGAAATGGCGCCGAAGAACGTCGAGGCCACGATATTCACCAGCGACAGCCCGCCGCGGATAAACCCGACAAACACGTAGGCAAAGTTGACCAGCCGCCGGGCGATGCCCCCTTCCGCCATGATCGCCCCGGCGAGGATAAAGAACGGGATCGCCAGCAGGGTAAACTTGTTCACCCCGCTGGTGATTTGGATCATCAGCGCTTCCAGCGGCAGATCAATCCACAGCGCGCCCGCCACGGCGCTAAGCCCGACGGCAAACGCCACCGGCATCCCCAGCGCCAGCAAAATGGCGAGGGTGAATAACAATACGAATGCATCCATGGTTCACCCCTTAACTGTGGTTGCCGATCAGCACGACGGGACGGTGTTCCTGCGAGCCAAACAGCAGGCGTTCAACGACAAACAGGATCAGAATGGCCGAGCCGACCGGCAGCGGCAGATAGCTTTCGCCGGAGGTCAGAAGCGGGAATTCCGCGACGGGCTGCTCCCAAAGCTCGACGCACAGCCAGTAGCTGTACCAGCACATGAGGCCGGAAATCAGCAGCATCAGCAGGTCCACCACCCGCGCGCACAGCCTTTGCAGTGCCGCGGGCAGCCGGTCAGTCAGCATGTTGACCGCGATATGCGATCCGGCGCGGTACCCTACCGCCGCGCCGATAAAGGTGAAGGTCACCATGCAGATAATGGCTATCGGCTCCGGCCAGGATTCGCCGCGGTTGAGCAC
This sequence comes from Enterobacter sp. V87_3, assembly GCF_029967835.1. NCBI lineage: Bacteria > Pseudomonadati > Pseudomonadota > Gammaproteobacteria > Enterobacterales > Enterobacteriaceae > Enterobacter > Enterobacter sp. V87_3. The sequence goes on from NZ_JASCAM010000012.1 coordinate 130,471, forward strand.
GTAGCGCGAGAAGATGCCAATCGGGATCACGATCGTCATCACCAGCAGCGAGATACCCGCCACGGTCATGGCGAGCAGGTACAGACGGTCCATCCACTTCAGGTAGAGTTCGGACATACGCGCTCCGGGTTACTGGACGTCAGCGATGGCTTTCATCAGATCCTGATGCTTGTCGCCATACTGGGCGCGCACCGGCTCTGTGGCTTTGATAAACACCGTTTTGTCGATGTCGTGAAACGCCACGCCGCCCGCCTTCATTTTGTCCAGCGCCTGCTGGTTATAGGCGTTCCAGAGCTTGCGCTGCTCGAACTGCGCCTCACGGGCCAGGGTCAGGATTTTTTGCTGCTGGTCGGCATTGAGCTTGTCCCATTTCACCTTCGAGTAGAGCACCATTTCCGGGGTGATAAAGTGCCCGCTCAGGGTGTAGTTTTTCGCAATCGGCATGTAGTTATGGGCGATAAAGGTCGGCGGGTTGTTTTCCGCGCCGTCGATGACGCCGGTCTGCATACCGCTGTATACCTCGCTCACGCCCATGGCCACCGCGTTGGCCCCCATATCTTTCAGGGTCGCCAGCGCCACCGGGCTGCCCTGTACACGGATTTTTTTGCCGCTCAGATCTTCAGGTTTGACGATGGGCTCTTTGGTGATCAGGTTGCGGGTGCCGGAGTCCATCCAGCCAAGGAACACCAGTCGGGATTTGGGGTTTGCAGTGAGCTTGTCGCCGATTTGCTTGCCAATCTCCCCGTCGATCACCTTGTGCATATGATCTTCATCGCGAAAGATGTAGGGCAGCGTAAAAACTTCGATGTCTGGCAGGATGGCCGCAACGGGAGCCATAGAGACGCGGATCATATCGATCGCCCCCATTTGCGCCTGCTCAATCATCTGCTTTTCATCACCGAGCACGCCGCCGGGGAAGACCTTAATCTCCAGCTCGCCGTTGGTTTGTTGTTTGAGCTTTTCGCCCATGTGTTGCACAGCGACCACGTTCGGGTAGCCTTCGGGGTGAACGTCTGCGGCTTTGATGGTTTGCGCAAAAACCGGGCAGGCCATAACAGACAGACACAGCGCGGCCAGTAACGGCTTGAGGGTCGTTTTCATCGAGTCAGCTCCAGGGTAGTGAGGTAAGCGTTAAAACGGTGTTTTATTTTTAGACGCTTAAAAATTAGACTACGGCTGGAAAGGCGGAGGTGAAGCGCCTCACAAAAGCGCGAATTAATGAAACGACGGTTTAAAATAGTGCTCGCCCTCTCACTGTGCGAGAGGGCCGGGAGGGGTTATCCCTTACGAAGCAGATACCGATACGGCAGGGCCTGGGTTTCCTGCGCCACCAGTTCGTGCTCCATGAAGGTACAAAAACCGGGGATATCGCGGGTGGTGGCCGGGTCATCGGCGATGATCAGCAGCGTTTCGCCGGTCTGCATGTTGCGTACGGTTTTGCGCACCATCATGACAGGTTCCGGGCAGCGGAGGCCCTGGGCATCAAGGGTATGGTCTGGGCTGGCGAACAGGTCGGTCATAATCTTCTCAAGGCTAAAAAAACGGCTGTAGTTTACGCCCCGCTGCCCGCATTGCAAACAGGTTAACGATTGCGTGAAAATTAGCCATTGCAAAGTCCTGTCAAAGCAGTATGATGCGGCGGTTTTTATTGGGTTCCCTCACCCCAACGTTCAAAAAGGTCACAATATGACGCAGTTTTCTCAATCGCAGCGCGTAAAAGCGTTGTTCTGGCTTTCGCTTTTTCATCTGGTGGTGATCACCTCCAGCAACTATCTGGTGCAGCTCCCTATCTCCATTTTTGGTTTCCATACCACCTGGGGCGCGTTCAGCTTTCCGTTTATTTTCCTCGCCACCGATTTAACCGTGCGGATCTTTGGCGCACCGCTGGCACGCCGCATTATTTTCGCGGTTATGCTTCCGGCGTTGTTCATTTCGTACGTTATCTCCTCCCTGTTTTACATGGGAAGCTGGCAGGGCGTTGAGGCGCTGACGCACTTCAACCTGTTTGTCGCGCGTATCGCCGCCGCCAGCTTTATGGCCTACGCCCTGGGGCAGATCCTCGACGTGCACGTCTTTAACCGCTTGCGTCAGAACCACCGCTGGTGGATGGCCCCTACCGCGTCGACGCTGTTCGGTAACGTCAGCGACACGCTGGCCTTCTTCTTCATCGCCTTCTGGCGCAGCCCGGACGCGTTCATGGCCGCGCACTGGATGGAGATCGCCCTGGTGGACTACTGCTTTAAAGTGCTGATCAGCATTGCGTTCTTCCTGCCGATGTACGGCGTGCTGTTGAATATGCTGTTGAAAAGGCTGGCAGATAAATCTGAAATCTCTGCATTGCAGGCAGGTTAAGGGTTCGCTTTATCAGTTGTGATAAGATGGACGAATGAGCCGCTATGGCCGTTTATCGAAAGGAAGAAGTCAATGCGCAATCTGGTTAAATATGTCGGGATTGGCCTGCTGGTTGTGGGTCTTGCAGCCTGTGATAACAGCGACACGAAAACGCCTGCTCAGGGCGCGTCCGCAGAAAGCAACGCCACCGGTCAGCCGGTGAGCCTGCTGGACGGCAAACTCAGTTTCTCTCTGCCCGCAGATATGACCGATCAGAGCGGCAAGCTGGGCACGCAGGCGAACAACATGCACGTCTATTCCGATGCCACCGGGCAGAAAGCCGTGATTGTGATTGTGGGCGACGACACCAGCGAAGATCTGGCCGTGCTGTCTAAACGTCTGGAAGACCAGCAGCGCAGCCGCGACCCGCAGCTCCAGGTTGTGACCAACAAGTCTATCGACCTGAAAGGCCACACGCTGCAGCAGCTGGACAGCATCATCTCGGCGAAAGGCCAGACCGCCTACTCGTCTGTGGTGCTCGGCAAGGTGGATAACAAACTGCTGACCATTCAGATCACCCTGCCAGCGGACGACCAGCAGAAAGCGCAGACCGCCGCAGAAAACATCATCAATACCCTCGTGATCCAGTAAGTTTCACGAAGAGGACGTGGCCTCCGGTGCCTGCACCGGGGGCCATTTTTTTAGCCGCCACGTCAGCAGCAGCGCGACAGCCACCAGCCCCGCTGCCGCCAGATAGATCACCGGCACCCCCGCCCACGCCATCACCAGCCCGGCCAGCGGCCCGGTAATGCCAAGAGACATATCCATAAACACCGTGTAGGTTGCCAGGGCTGCCCCCTGGTTTTGCTGCGGCACCGCCTTCACCGCCACCACGCCCAGCGCCGGGAAGACCAGCGAGAAGCCCGCGCCCGCGAGGAAAACGCCCACTTTCGCCACCCACGGTGCGCAGGCGAACCCGGTCAACAGCAGCCCTATAAACTCCACCGCAAAGCAGATCATCGCCACGTTCAGTCCGCCCAGGCGGTTAATGCCGTTCGGGAAGAGTAAGCGTGTGCCCACAAACGCACAGCTGAACAGGGTGAGCGCAAAGGCCGCGCCGTCCCAGCCTTTAGCATCGTAGAACAGGGTGATAAAGGTGGCGATGACGCCGAATCCCGCCGAGGCCAGCGCAAGCGCCATCCCGTACGGCCACACGCGCCCCAGCACCGCGCGAAACGGCAGCGGCTTGCCTTTGCTGGCCTTCACCTTCGGGCGCGGCAGCGCGAGCACAATCGCCAGCAGCGCCACCGCCATGATGGTTATCGCCAGACCATACAGCCCGCCCCAGGCGTAGCACACCACGCCCAGCGGCGCGCCGATCGCCATCGCGCCATAGGTCACAATCCCGTTCCAGGAGATAACGCGCCCGATATGCGGTGCGCCGACCACGCCAACGCCCCACAGCGTCGAGCCGGTGCCCGCCAGGCTTTGCCCGATGCCTAAAATGACGCGCCCCAGGCAGAGCAGCACCAGGCTCACCAGCGGCAGATGGCTGGTGGTGGCCGCCAGAAAATAGCTCAGCCCGCTCAAAAAGCAGCCGCACAGCCCCACCACAACAATGCTTTTTGGCCCAAACAGATCGGCATAACGCCCGGCATGGGGACGGCTCATCAGCGTGGCGAAATATTGCAGGCTAATCACCAGCCCCGCCCAGAAGGCGCTGAACCCCATCACCTCATGGACGTAGCCCGGCAGAACCGCCAGCGGCAGGCCAATGGTCAGATAGCTGGCGAAGTTGAAAATAACAACAGAAACAATGCGCAGATTGAGGCGCAATCCGCTTAGCGCCGGTTCGGCGGCAGGTTCGGGCATGACGGTCTACCAGAGTTTTGCAACAGTGTTTCACTATTACCATGACGGGATGAGAAAATCAGCAGCGACTTTCAGATTATCGATCCAGACGAAGCGCCTGCGCCGCACTACACTTAGCGTGCAACCACATTAAGGAAAACCCATGTTAACCACCCAGCCCGACAAAGCGGGTTTACACATTCTCCTCAAACTCGCCTGTCTGGTGGTGATCCTTGCGGGGATCCACGCGGCCGCCGATATTCTTGTCCAGCTCCTGCTGGCGCTCTTTTTTGCCATCGTTCTCAACCCGCTGGTGACGTGGTTTTTACGCCGGGGAGTCAGTCGCCCGGTCGCCATCACCATTGTGGTGATTGTGATGCTGATTGTCCTGACGGCCCTGTTTGGCGTGCTTGCCGCGTCGCTAAGTGAATTCTCCACCATGCTGCCGCAATACAACAAAGAGCTGACGCGCAAGCTGGTCGACCTGCAACGAATGATGCCGTTTATCAACCTGCATATCTCGCCGGAACGGATGCTGCGCCGGATGGATTCCGAGAAGGTGATGACCTACGCCACCACGCTGATGACCGGCCTGTCCGGCGCGATGGCCAGCATTTTGCTGCTGGTCATGACGGTGGTATTCATGCTCTTTGAAGTCCGCCATGTTCCCTACAAGCTGCGCTTTGCGCTGAATAACCCGCAGATCCACATCGCTGGCCTGCACCGCGCGTTAAAAGGCGTCTCTAAATATCTGGCGCTGAAAACCTTGCTGAGCCTCTGGACCGGGGTGATCGTCTGGCTGGGGCTGGTGTTGCTGGACGTGCAGTTCGCGTTGATGTGGGGCGTGCTGGCGTTTCTGCTGAACTACGTGCCCAACATTGGCGCGGTGCTCTCCGCCGTGCCGCCCATGATCCAGGCATTTTTATTTAATGGCTTTTATGAATGTATGCTGGTCGGGGCGCTGTTCCTGGCGGTGCACATGGTGCTGGGCAATATCCTGGAGCCGCGCATGATGGGCCACCGGCTGGGCATGTCGACGATGGTGGTGTTTTTGTCGTTGTTGGTCTGGGGATGGCTGCTGGGGCCGGTCGGGATGCTGCTGTCTGTACCGCTTACCAGCGTGTGTAAAATCTGGATGGAGACCACCAACGGCGGCAGTAAACTGGCGATACTGCTCGGACCAGGGCGGCCAAAAAGTCGATTGCCGGGGTAATCCGCTTCCCGGTTAGCTATTGTGAGCAGCAATAGATTATAGTAATGGTTTCGCCGCGCAACTGTGCGGATATCTCTGTTTCGACTGAAGGCCAGACCTCTTATGTACCAGGTTTTTCTGGGAAAAATCTCCTCGCTCAGTACCGATAACTGGGCCGAAGCCCTTACCCGTTATGCCCCTGAGGGCGCACAGCGCGCCCGCTGGCTGGCGGGCCGCGGGCTGCTCTTGCGCCTGTTTGCGCCAGAGCCGTTGCCGGAGATTATCTACAGTGAACAGGGAAAACCGGGCTTTGCCGACCACTACCCGCTGTGGTTCAGCGTCAGCCACTGTGAGGATGATATTGCCCTGATCGTCAGCGATGAAGGTGACGTAGGCTGCTCGCTGGAACATATTCGTGCACAGGATAACTGGCGGACGCTCGCCAACGCCGTGTTCAGTAGTGCCGAACATGCCGAACTGGAAAATGAAGCGCCGGATAACCAGCTTGCGGCATTCTGGCGCATCTGGACGCGAAAAGGTGCCATCGTTAAACAGCGCGGCGCGCACTCGTGGCAGATTGTCAGCATCGACAGCGCCGCCCACGCGCTGCATTCGGTCAGCCAGTGTCAGATTGCGTCGCTGAGTCTTGCCGTCTGCACCGCCACCCCTTTTGCGCTTACCGCGGCGGCGGTCCATTCTGTTAACGACGCGTCGGGCGAAAAATTGTCAGCACACCCGCAATAATCAACCCGACGCCGGCCAGCCCGTGCCAGGAAAAGGGTTCGTCCCAGCCGGGGAGCACAATGGCTGCGCCCCACACCAGCACATAGCTGAGGCTCAGCAGGGCATAGGCTTTGCTGAGCGCCAGACGATGCAGCGCCAGATACCAGCAGCCCATTGATACCACATAGCCCATCAGGCCCAGCACCAGCGAACCGGTGCCCGGCGCACGGTGCCAGAGCGCCGGCATAAATACCGCGAGATCGCTGACGGGGGGCAAGGCCAACATCGCCGCGCGCAGCAACAGCTGTGCCGCGCTGACCAGAATCACACTGCATAATGCCCATAACACGCCCTTCACAGGCTTCCTCCCAGCACAATAATCCCGACGATAATCAAGCCCACGCCCAGCCAGTGGCGCGGCGAAATGTGCTCACGCCAGAGGGTTTTCGCCGCCAGCGTCACCCAGACAAAATTGAGGCTCAGCATCGGGTAGGCAATCCCGACCGGCAGATGCTGCAACACCACCAGCCAGACCAGCATCCCGCTGCCCAGCGCCAGCAGCGCAAGGCCAAGCCAGAGCGCACGGTGCGCGCCGCGCCGCCCGGTTGTTGCCGGACGGGTCGCCTGTTTCTGGCAAAGCTGGCCTGCGCAGCTCAGCAGGCTTGCCAGTATCAGCCCGATCCAGGTCATCATTGCGGGAAATACTGCAAATAAGCCAGGCGGCCCTGAACGTACAGGCTGTCCGGTTCAGGCAGCTTCGCGCGAACAAGATCGTCGTTTTTAGACAGCAGAAGCACCATCGACACCGGCCCCTGCTGGCGATGCTCCTCCAGCCACTGGGCGATCGCCTCGTTGCTCACGAAGCGCCCCTGTGCGTCGGGGTAGTTCAGGCCGTAGCGGAGTTCCCCTGCCTGACCGTAAAGAATGATGTCGTTACGCTTAAGCTCCCAGGCCAGTCCCGACGCCACGCCCACGTTGTTTGCAAGCACGAACCGGCTCTCCTGCAGCGGCACGCGCACGGTCTCGATCAGCGACTGAGGCTGCTTTGAATCCTCCACCTTGCTGGGGACGGCGAACCCAACCAGCAGCGCCAGCCCGGCCGGACAGAGCGCCGCCAGCCACCAGCGCCGCGGGCTGTCGCGCAGGGTGTACATGCCCACCGCCGCCCAGACGAGGAACGCCATGACCGCACAGAAAATTTTATACAGCTCAACGGGCGCCCAGACGGGATGCGCGGTCGGCCCCCACGGTGACACCACCAGCGCGGCCACCACGCCAAGCGCGCCGAACGCCAGGTTAATGCCCGCGTTGACGCGCAGCACCCGAACGCTTTTTTCCGCCACGGTGCAGGCATAGCGTGCCATCAGGATCGCCAGTGGTGCAAAGCACGGCAGAATGTAGGTCGGCAGCTTGCCTTTGGCGATGCTGAAGAACAGCAGTGGCATCACCACCCAGCCCAGTAAATACCACCCGTGCCCCGCCTCTTGCCTGTCGCGCCAGCCCAGACGCAGCGCGCCGGGCAGCAGCGCCAGCCACGGCAGACTACCGGCAATCAGGAACGGCAGGTAATACCAGAACGGCGCTTTATGCTGGGCATCGCTCTGCGCAAAGCGCTGGATATGTTCCACCCAGAAGAAGTAGCGCCAGAAGTCAGGTTCACGGTGCGCAATCGCCAGCCCCCAGGGCAGGACAATCAGCACGCAGCTCAGAACGGCGAGCCAGCCAAACAGCAGCACCTCTTTCCAGCGTTTGTGCACAATCACCCACGGCAGCACGCCGATGACCGGTACCGCCAGGGCGAGAAAGCCCTTGGTCATCACGCCCATGCCGCAGGCCAGCCCCAGCAGCAGATAGCCCGCCGCTTTCCCGCCGGGGCTTTTTGCCTGCGCGGCCAGCCAGAAGCTGCACATCGCGGCCACCAGCCAGAGGGTAATCATCGGGTCCAGCACGGCATAGGTCCCGATACCGTAGACCAGCAGCAGGGTTAAAAAAATCACGCCGGATAACAAGGCGACGCGCTTATCGCGCCAGAGATGCCAGGCCAGCCACATCACCAGCAGCGACGTCAGCCCGGTGGAGAAAATCGATCCGGCGCGAACGGCAAAGTTGCCGTCGCCAAACAGCCATTGCCCGATGCTGTTGATCCAGTATCCGGCAATCGGTTTTTCGAAGTAGCGAAGCCCCAGAAAATGCGGCACCACCCAGTCGCCCGAGGCCAGCATTTCGCGGCTGATTTCCGCGTAGCGCGTTTCGTCTGGCTGCCACAGCAGGCGCAGATCGACCGGAATGAGGTAGTAAACGATAAACAGGGCAAGAAGTGCTGCGCCATAACGGGCTGTTTTCATAGTCCCGAACTCACGGTTTGTTGATAGCCAAGCCAGCCTTCCCGGCCAGCCATTTCACGACGAACTATTTTGCCGGGCGGCAGGCTCTGGAGGTCGTCCGGTAACAGCGCGCTCAGCGGGCAAAACTGAATGCCCTCCCGCGCCGCCATCGTCAGGAGCGCATCGAAATCCTGCTGATACGCAATGCCTTCGACCTCAGCGTGGATGGTGTAGACCGGCGTCCCGGCATCGCGATGCATGGCGTCCAGAATGAAGCGATTAAAGCCGTCGGCACAGACCTCGCGCCCGACCACCTCGTCCCAGGTGGGAAGCGTGACCGGGATTTGCACGGTGCCGAAGCGGTTCTCGCCTAACAGCGGCAAAAACGGCCCGGTGCCCCGGCAGTCGCTGTTGTAGTGAAAGGCGAACGGCTCTTTGGCTTTCACCACCCGCTGATCGGCCCGCCACCCGGCCACCGCCGAGCAGCGAACAGGCTGGCCGGTAATCGCTTCCAGCTCCAGCATGCCGCGATCCACCTCGCGCGTCAGACGCGGTATGTCCCAGACCCCGGCCCACGCCTGCCAGGCGTGGTGATCCCAGGCGTGAAGCCCCACCTCATGATCGCGCGCGGCGTCGCGGATAACCGCTTCATTGCCTGCCCCGATACGTCTGCCGGGCCAGGCGGTGCCGGCCAGTAAAATATCCCAGCCGTAGAGAGATGCTGCGCGCGAACGCAGCATTTTGAACAGAAAGGCCGGTTTAACCAGGCGCCACAGGTGACGCCCCATGTTGTCTGGCCCGACGCTGAAGAAAAAGCTGGCCTGCACGCCGTGCTTGTTCAACAGCGCCAGCAGCCGTGGCACGCCGTCACGCGTGCCGCGAAAGGTGTCGACATCAATGCGTAAACCGACTTTTTTCATGAGGCCTGTTCCGATAGCTCCACGGTGCGCAGGAAGAAATCGAGCGTTTCATCAATGGTTTGTTCCATCTGAATGGTCGGCGTCCAGTTCAGACAACGCTTCGCATTGCGGATGCTGGGCTTGCGGTGCTCAACGTCCTGATAACCTTTGCCGTAATAGCTGCTGCTTTCCACTTCGCGGAAGCCCGCAAACGGCGGGAAGCGATCGCGCAGCGGGTGGCGCTCAAAGCTCGCCAGCAGCATCTCGGCCAGCTCACGAATGCTCGCTTCGTTATCCGGGTTACCGATGTTGATGATCTCGCCGTTGCAGCGGTTATCCTTGTTTTCAATGATGCGGAACAGCGCCTCGATGCCGTCGCTGATATCCGTGAAGCAGCGCTTCTGCTTACCGCCTTCAATCAGCTTGATAGGCGACCCTTCCACCAGGTTAAGGATCAGCTGGGTGATGGCGCGCGAGCTGCCGATGCGCGCCGCGTTGAGGTTGTCCAGCCGCGGCCCCATCCAGTTAAACGGACGGAACAGGGTAAAGCGCAGCCCCGCTTTTTCGCCGTAGGCCCAGATCACGCGATCCAGCAGCTGTTTGGACACGGAGTAGATCCAGCGCTGCTTGTTGATCGGCCCGACCACGAGGTTCGAGGTGTCTTCGTCGAAGTTGTTGTCGGTGCACATGCCGTACACTTCCGAGGTCGACGGGAAGATGATGCGTTTATCGTATTTCACGCAGTCGCGGATAATCTTCAGGTTTTCTTCGAAGTCCAGCTCGAACACGCGCAGCGGGTTACGGGTGTACTCGATCGGGGTCGCAATCGCCACCAGCGGCAGCACCACGTCGCATTTCTTAATGTGATATTCGATCCACTCGGAGTGGATACTGATATCCCCCTCGACGAAGTGAAAACGCGGGTTGTCGAGGAAGCGGCCGATCGCATCGGATCCAATGTCCAGACCGTAGATCTCGTAGTTGTCGTCCCTGAGCAGACGCTCGGTCAGGTGGTTGCCGATAAACCCGTTCACCCCAAGGATTAACACGCGCGTGCGGCGCTTAATAGCAACAACCGGCGCGCTGGTGATCAGTGCCCCGGCAACCAGACCGAGCGACTGCGCCAGCTGCGCGCCCTGCACGTACAGGCCGCTGTCGGTTTGCCCGGTGACGATCTCCAGCGCCTGTTCGCCGCAGCTGATGATCAGCGGCGAGGCGGAGACAACGGTGCCCGGCCTGGCGGCAGGAATATCGTCACGCACCCGGGATTTCCAGACGATAAATTTGCTGACCCCGGCGAAGCTGTACGCCCCCGGCCACGGGTCGGTCACGGCGCGCACCAGGTTGTGCAGCTGTCGCGCCGGTTTATGCCAGTCCAGACGCCCGTCTTCCGGCGTGCGGCGGCCAAAGCAGCTGGCCTTGCTCTCGTCCTGGGCGATTTCGCTGAAGGAGCCGTTCAGAAGCGTCGGCAACGTATCACGCAACAGCGTTTGCGCCGCAGCACAGAGCTTATGATGAAGTTCCAGGGCGGTATCGTCAGGGCCGATGGCCACACGCTGCTGCGCGACGATCGCCCCGGCATCGGCGCGGTTGACCATGCGGTGCAGGGTTACGCCGGTTTCCGTTTCGCCGTTAACCAGCACCCAGTTCAGCGGTGCGCGGCCGCGATAGGCGGGCAGCAGGGAGCCGTGAAGATTAAACGCCCCGTTTGTCGCCACGCTCAGGATCTCGTCGCACAGCAGGCTGCGGTAGTAGAACGAGAAGATCATCTCCGGGGCGATCTTGCGGATGCGGTCAACCCACAGCGGATGGTTTACGTCATCCGGGGCGTAAACCGGGATGCCGCGCTCGGCCGCAATACGCGCCACCGACCCGAAGAAGGTGTTTTCACCGACGGCATCCGGATGCGTAAAAATGGCAGCAATGTCATAGCCTGCTTCCAGCAGGGCCAGTGTGCCCGTGCACCCCATATCGTGATAGGCAAAGACGACAGCTTTCATGGGTGTTTTTCCTCTTGAGACGCTTTGTGTTCCTGACGGACAACACGTTGAATAAAGTAGCGCGGACGCGCGCGAACATCGTTGTAGATTCGGCCGATATACTCACCCAGCAGCCCCATACCGATAAACTGGGCGCCGATGAACGTGAACAGCACGGCAAATAGCATAAAGACCCCTTCCGCCGCCCACTGCGGGCCAAAGACCAGACGCAGAACGACCAGCAACACGGAAAGCGCAAACCCGGCGAGCGCAATCACGCTGCCGAAGACGCTCAGCAGACGCAGCGGCGTGGTGGTCAGGCAGGTGATCAGGTCATACATCAGGTTGATCAGCCGCATGAAGCTGTACTTCGACTCCCCGTGCTCGCGCTCGGCGTGCAGCACCGGGATCTCCGTGGCCTTACGGGCAAAGGTGTTCGCCAGAATGGGAATGAACGTGCTGCGCTCGTGGCAGTGCAGCATGGCGTCGACAATATGGCGGCGATAGGCGCGCAGCATGCAGCCGTAATCGCCCATCGCCTTGCCGGTGGTGCGCTGGATCAGGCGGTTGATGGTGCGTGACGCCAGCTTGCGGAAAAGACTGTCCTGGCGGTTCTGCCGCACGGTGCCAACCACGTCATAACCTTCATCGGCTTTGGCAACCAGGCGCGGGATCTCCTCCGGCGGGTTTTGCAGGTCGGCATCCAGAGTGATGACCAGATCGCCCGTCACGTGGCTGAAACCGGCCATGATCGCCGAGTGCTGGCCGTAGTTACGGTTCAGCAGCACGGCGACAATGTGGCTCCCCGGCTCGTTCGCGGCGTCGGTGAGCATGTGGGCGGAGTCGTCGCTGCTGCCGTCATCCACCAGCAAAATTTCGTATGCCTTGCCCAGCGTCTCGCAGGCAGCCGTGGTGCGGCGCAGAAGCTCAGGCAGGCTCTCCTGTTCGTTGTAGACCGGGATCACCACGGAAACTTTCTGTACGGTCGGGGCGCTGAACATATCAATGTCCTGCAAGCTGATGGAGCGCGGTAATGACGCGGGTTGTGTCGTCATGGGTCATATCCGGGAAAAGAGGGAGGGAACAAATGCGCGCGCTATTCCATTCGGCGTTCGGCAGTGAGACATCCGGGAAACGCTCGCGGTAGTATTTTTGCGTGTGTGCCGCGCGAAAGTGCAGGCCGGTGCCAATGCCCTTCTCTTTCAGCGCGGCCATCAGGCCATCGCGGGATATCCCACAGCGCGCTTCATCCACGCGAATGATAAACAGGTGCCACGCATGCAAGTGCGGCCACGCCGGAATGCGCAGCGGCTGGAAGGGCGTATCAGAGAGTTCATGCAGGTAGCGGTCGGCAATGTCGCGGCGACGCCGGTTGGCCTCTCCGAGCTTGCCCAGCTGCACCAGCGCCAGCGCGGCGTTGATATCCGCCAGGTTGTATTTGAAGCCGGGGGTAATGACCTCCGCCTGCGGCGCGCGGCCATGGGTCTGCCGGTCATAGGCATCCACGCCCAGGCCGTGAAACTTCAGGCTGCGGATGTTCTGCGCCAGCTGTTCATCGTCCGTGACCACCAATCCGCCCTCGGCGCAGGTCATGTTTTTGATGGCGTGGAAAGAGAAGATCGCCGTGCCCTGATGGCCGACGTGCTGGCTTTTGTAGTAGGTTCCTGCGGCGTGTGCGGCGTCTTCTACCACCGGAATACCGTGGCGTTCAGCGATGGCACGGATCCCGTCGATATCACACGGCGCGCCGGCATAATGGACCGGCACAATCGCTTTGGTACGGGGCGTTATCGCCGCCTCGACCGCCTGCGGCGTGACCATCAGCGTATCCCGGTCGACATCGATCATCACTGGCGTCGCGCCCAGCAGAACGATCATGTTCAGCGTCGACACCCAGGTCAGCGAAGGGGTGATCACCTCGTCGCCGGGGCCAATGCCCAGCGCCATCAGCGTAACGTGCATCCCGGCGGTGGCGGAGCTGACGGCAATAGCGTGGCGGTTGCCCGTCAGCGTGCAAAATGCCTCTTCAAGCGCCTGGTTTTTGGGGCCTGTGGTGATCCAGCCAGAGGTTAATACCTCCTGCAGCGCCGCTAATTCCTCCGGCCCCATCGACGGGCGGGAAAAAGGCAAGAAATCACTCATCTTTAATTTCCTTGAGATGTGAAAAGCATTTTTTGGATATTAACCAAAAGCCGGTCCGTTTATTTCAACGAACCATAAACTCATCTCAAGGTAATGCTGATTTCTTAGGAAAAAATTAAGAAGGGAGTTATTTAAATGCGGGAATTCAATTTAAACCATTAGTAAACAAGAGCTTAGTATTAATATGAATTATTTAATTTGTGCGCTGCGTTAACATTTGAAAATATTTTCCTAAACCGAAGGTCAACCAATAAAAGAAAATCCCGGCCATTTGAATAAATAACAAATGCGCCGGGAACTTTTCATTTACGTTAATTGTCGCGCTTAGTTTAAATTAGCGGGAAAGTTTTCTGGCAGCTCGCTGGCCGCGCAGGCAATAACGCTGTCATCATTTGGACCACAGTCTCGCACAAAGGTGATGGTCGCAAATTCATCGATAACCTCGGTCGGATAGGCCGGGCCGGCATCGCGGTAGGCATTCATCTCTGGAATGTGATCGTTCTGGAAGCAGACGGTTTTTTCCGGATTATTCATCACCCAGCGTGGGAAGAAGATGGTGCCGTGGAACAGTTTGTCGCCCAGGTTCGCAATCAGACTGACGTCGGTACCGGTAGGTTCGGTCCAGGAGATTTTGTAGATGCTTTCCCCAACACGGACGATATACGCCTGCTGATCTTTAACCCAGCGGTTGCCCACCAGACCGCTGTGGATACGGTAGTCGAGGGTATTTTCGTTTTTGACGTAAATTTCGTAGTTCCAGCCGTTATCGTAGGTATAGACCAGGTGTTTACCCACAAAGCCGCTTAAGTCGTGTTTGTCGAAGTTGCTCATAATGTGTCTCCTTTGTTTTGATGAACGTATCGTACCCCTTCAAAAATCAAATGAATAACGCTATGTTTGAATCAAATTAATTCAAAATTTAGATGAGTTATGCACAAGACAACGCTTGAACAGTGGTCATTACTGGAAAAAGTGGTAGAAGCCGGCAGCTTTGCCAAAGCGGCAGAGCTGACAAACCGCAGCCAGTCATCCGTAAGCTACAACCTCTCTTTACTGCAGGAGCGCATCGGCGTGGCGCTGCTGGTGGCGGAAGGGAGACGGGCCGTACTGACGCCCGCCGGGGAGCAGCTGCTGAGCCAGGTGAAACCCCTGCTTAAAGGCTTTACCTACCTGGAGACGCGCGCGGCCACCCTGCGTAGCGGAATGCGCACCCGCATCGACTTAATGGTAGACAGTATTTTCCCCCGCCGCCGCCTGTTTGCCATTTTGCGTCAGTTCCAGCAGCGCTATCCGCACACGCAGGTCCGGCTGACCGAGGTGCTGGAAAACGCCAGCATTGACGTGGCCGCCAGTGAAGCCGACATCATGGTGTTAACCCGGCGTCAGGACATCACCGGGCTGGGCGAATGGCTGATGAACATCGATTTTGTCGCCGTCGCCAATCGTAATCATCCGCTGTTTACTCTCGACGCACCGCTTAACGATGACATGCTGCGCCCGTGGCCGCTGATCCAGATTGCCGATAGCCACACGGCGGCGCGGGATGCAGGCGGCTCCTGGACCTTCTCCACTATCGATGCCGCCATCGAAGCGGTGATTTCGCAGGTGGGCTACGGCTGGCTGCCGGAGGAGCGCATCCAGACCCAGCTTGAACAGGGGGTGCTTAAAACGCTGCCGCTTAGCCACGGCGTGCGTCGCGCCACGCCGCTGCATCTGATTGTGAAACGCACGCTCACGCCGCTGGACGAGCAGGTCGAGACGCTGCTGCGCCTTTTTAGCCCGGCTCCGTAAATTGCACCTGCTACGCTTTAAGGTCTGAATGTTGATAACGATAAGGAGCCGATAATGAAAATCGATTTTGCGGGGAAAGTGGCGCTGGTCACCGCCTCAACGGGTGGAATTGGGTTTGCCATCGCCCGGGGGCTGGCTGAAAGCGGCGCAGAGGTGATCGTTAACGGCCGGAGCACCGAATCGGTCAACCAGGGAATTCAGGCGCTCCAGCAGGTGGTGCCGGGCGTACAGGTTCGCGCGGCGATTGCCGACCTCAGCACGCAGGAGGGCGTCGATAGCCTTCTGAAGGTGGCCCCGAGCGTCGATATTCTGGTGAATAACGCGGGCATTTACGGGCCGCAGGATTTTTATTCCACCGACGACGAGACCTGGGAACGCTACTGGCAAACCAACGTGATGTCCGGCGTGCGCCTTGCGCGTGCCCTGCTGCCGGGCATGGTGCAGAAAGGCTGGGGCCGCGTGGTGTTTATCTCATCGGAATCCGCACGCAATATTCCGGCAGACATGATCCACTATGGCGTGACCAAAACGGCGCAACTCTCGCTGGCGCGCGGGCTGGCAAAATTTGTCGCGGGAAGCGGCGTGACGGTAAACAGCGTTCTGCCCGGCCCGACGATGTCGGACGGCTTTGCCGCCATGATGAAAGACGAAATGGAAAAGACGGGCAAATCGCTGGAGCAACTGGCAAAAGAGTTCGTGATGGCGAACCGCCCCAGCTCGGTTATCCAGCGCGCAGCAACGGTTGAGGAAGTCGCCAGTATGGTGATCTACGTCTGTTCAGAGCAGGCCTCCGCCACCTCCGGCGCCGCGCTGCGCGTGGATGGTGGCGTGGTGGATGACATTCTCTAAAGCCGTCAGGACAGGCTGCCCGCCACCCGGCGGGCGGTAATGTAGCGATCCTGCCAGTAGTTATCGGTCAGGGTGGAAACCGTCACCCCCTGGCTGCTTGAGGCGTGAATAAACTGGCTGTTGCCAATGTATACCCCAACGTGTCGGCGGTGCGGCCCGGTCTGGAAGAAAACCAGATCGCCGGCTTTCAGGCGGTATTGCGCCACCTGCACGCCACGCTGAATCTGTTCCCCGGTCGTGCGCGGCAGCGTGAGATGCGCCGCGTCGCTGAACAGATGCTGCATCAGTGCCGAGCAATCCACCCCGCGATGCGTCGTGCCCCCCCACCGATACTGTGTCCCTTTCCATTTCTGGTATTGATCGATAATTCGGGAACGTAGCGGCCCCGACGCTTGATGAACCAGCGCCGCACGGGCGGATGATGCCGCAAACGGGCTGTGCGGCAAGAGCATTGACGCAGGCAACTGAAAACTGAAGGCCGAAAACGAAGCAAAGGTTAACGAGAGTACTGAAATAAGATGTTTAAAATTCATAACCAAAAGCAGCAGTGAGTGATTTTTTCCTTACGCGTGGAGGCCAACGACCCCCTGAAAATATCTTTCGATGCGGCGATAATATAGCCAGCTCATTTTTTACCCAATGTTTATCGGATCCAATTTCGGACAGGCTTGCCATGTCGCAAGATCGAGAAAAAAAGGCGTGTGGTTTACGGACTGTGGCGTTAAAACAGGTAAACTAATGAGCAGAATGTGTATTTCAGTTAAGACGTATTTATGACCAATATGATTGCCGACGAGGCAGTAGCCAAGTCCAGCGTCCTCTCAGTCTTTGACTTTGATGGAACATTGACGCACCACGACAGCTTTATCCCCTTCCTGCGTTTCGCGTTTGGTAAGCGTTACTTTGCGGGCCGCCTGGTACGGATGGCGCTTCCTACGCTTCACTGTGTGCGCCGCAGGTTAACGCGTGATGAGCTGAAAGAGGTGCTCATCAGGACGTTCCTGACGGGGGTGGATGAGCGCTGGTTACGCCAGCAGGCGGAAGCGTTTTGCGAAAAATACTGGAACAAGCTGATGCGCCCGGAAGGGGTGATGGCCGTGGCGGCTGAGGTGAATGCCGGTGCGGAAGTGACCATTTGCTCGGCGTCTCCGGCTCTGGTGCTGCAGCCGTGGGCGGACAAGCTCGGCATTAAGCTGATCGGTACTCAGCTTGAAGTGAAAGACGGCAAGCTGACCGGGCGGATCACCGGGCATAACTGCCGCTGTGCGCAGAAGGTCGCGCGCCTGGAAAAAGTGTATGGCAACCTGAGCGACTACCACCTGCGCGCCTGGGGCGATACCCGTGGTGACCACGAACTGCTGGCGGCCGCCCAGGACCCGCACTGGCGGCATTTCCATCACCCGCGCAAGCGTCGCAATTCGCCGATCAAGTAATCTTTGTTGCCGGGCCTACGTTAGCATCGCAGGCCCGGTAAGCGAACATCAGGCTTCACGTTTCCCCGGGAACATCACGCTCGCAATAATCCCCAGCGCCAGCACGCCCAATACCACGAACAGGCTGGCCGTCGCGCCAATGCTGTACCCGTGGTGCCAAAAGTGGTCGGTGGCATTCAGCCCCAGCTTAAACGCCACAAAGAACAGCAGCAGGATAACCGCTTTCTCCAGATGCACCAGGTACTGCTTCAGCGCCTCGAGCACGAAGTAGAGCGTACGCAGGCCCAGAATGGCGAACATCATCGCGCTGTAGATAATCAGCGGTTCACGGCTCACGGCGATGATCGCCGGAACGGAGTCAAACGCGAACATCACGTCGGACAGCTCCACCACCGCCACGCAGAGCAGCAGCGGCGTGGCGTAGCGCTTCGCCTTTTTCACGCGCCCAACCATGACGTCGCGGTTTTCCGGTTTTTCCAGCTCCGCATCCACCTCTTTCTGCGTCAGGATAAATTTGTTGCTGCTGATTTTTGGCCAGACCGGATAAAAACGCTTCACCAGCCGATAAGCCAGATGACCGGAGTAGTCCTCGACTTCATCGCTCTCTTCGTTGCGTCTGAGCATCATGACCGCCGTCCAGCCGACAACCAGCGCGAAAATCACCTCTACGTATGGCCCCAGGCTCAGCAGGCTGGTGCCGATGGCAACGAAGATACCGCGGAACACAATCGCCCCCAGCACGCCCCAGTAGAGCACGCGGTGACGGTATTTATCCGGCACGCCGAACCAGGCAAAAATCGCCATCATCACAAACAGGTTATCGACGGAGAGCACCTCTTCCAGCGCGTAACCGGTCAGGAACAGGCTGGCCATCTCCGCGCCGTGATGCACATACAGGAACCCGGCGAACGCCATCGCCATCATGACCCAGAAGATGGACCACATCGCGGCGCTTTTCAGTGAGACAGGTTTATCGTGACGGTGCATAAAGAGGTCGATAAACATCGCCCCAACGGCCATCACCACAAAGACAACAACGGTTTCCGTTGGGAAACCGAGATGAGCAGAGGACATACGTCTTTCCTTAAAAAAATTATTCTGCGGCCAGCGCCTGCGCGCAGGCCCAGGCACTTGACCATGCCCACTGGAAGTTATAGCCACCCAGCCAGCCGGTGACATCCACCACTTCGCCGATAAAGTAGAGGCCCTTCACGTCACGCGCCTCCATGGTGCGGGACGATAACCCGTCCGTATCCACGCCGCCAAGCGTCACTTCTGCCGTGCGGTAGCCTTCGGTACCGTTAGGCTGAACGCGCCAGTGGGTCAGCGTGTCGACCAGCGCCTGCTGCTCGCGGCCATTAAGCTGCTTGAGCGACACATCCGGGATTTGCCCCAAAAGCTGCAGGCACTCGACCAGACGCTTCGGTAGCTGCATCGCCAGGGTGTTTTTCAGGCTCTGGTTCGGATGCGCGGCGCGCTGCTCGCTGAGGAAGCTGTCGAGATCGCAGTCCGGCAGCAGATTGACGGTCACGAACTCACCCGGCTGCCAGTAACTGGAGATCTGCAACACCGCCGGGCCTGATAACCCGCGATGGGTAAAGAGTAGATTCTCGCGGAACATCGTGCCGTTTTCTGCGGTAATAACCGAAGGCACCGAGACGCCAGACAGCGTCTGAAGTTGCTCCAGCAAGGGTTTATGCAGCGTGAACGGGACCAGCCCGGCGCGCGTGGGCAGCACCTTTAGGCCGAACTGCTCGGCCACCTTGTAGCCAAACGGCGATGCGCCCAGACCGGGCATTGACAGGCCGCCGCTGGCGATCACCAGATTATCAGCGCTAACCGTTTCACCGTTGAGCTGCAGCGTATAGCCCTGCTCGTCACGGGACACCGCCAGCACCTCGGTGCGCAGACGCGTCACCACGCCGCCCTTCTCACACTCGGCCACCAGCATATCGACAATCTGCTGCGCGGAGTCATCGCAGAACAGCTGTCCCAGCGTCTTTTCGTGCCAGGCGATGCCGTGCTTGCCCACCAGGTCGATAAAATCCCACTGGGTGTACCGCGCCAGCGCCGATTTGCAAAAATGACGGTTTTGGCTCAGATAGGCCGCGGGTTCAACGTACAGGTTGGTAAAGTTGCAGCGCCCGCCGCCCGACATCAGGATCTTACGGCCTGGTTTTTTACCGTTATCCAGCAGCAACACGCGACGACCCGCCTGTCCGGCCATTGCCGCACAAAACATACCCGCCGCACCGGCGCCAATTACCACGGCATCAAACCTTTCCACGTCTAAATCCTCATCGTTAACTGCCGCGGATTGTAAAGTTTCCTATGTGGTCACACCAGCGTAAAAAGATATTACAAAGCCATTCCATTGAAATTTAACGAATAACCTTTCTGGCATATTTCTCAAAACAGGTGGTATGTCAAAAAAAGTCTATATTTCACTTTGCCCGTTGCGCATTTGTCCTGGATAATGCGCCGCGTTCATGTCCTCCAAAATGGCGTAACGTCCTATGCTACATTTGTTTGCTGGCCTGGATTTACATACCGGGCTTTTACTCTTGCTTGCTCTGGTTTTTGTACTGTTTTACGAAGCGATCAACGGCTTCCACGACACTGCAAACGCAGTAGCAACGGTTATCTACACTCGCGCAATGCGATCGCAACTGGCGGTTGTTATGGCGGCGGTATTTAACTTTTTTGGTGTCCTCCTGGGCGGACTGAGCGTTGCGTATGCCATCGTGCACATGCTGCCAACGGATCTGCTTCTTAACGTTAGTTCTGGCCATGGTCTTGCCATGGTGTTCTCAATGCTGCTTGCTGCAATTATCTGGAACCTCGGTACCTGGTATTTCGGCCTGCCTGCATCCAGTTCTCACACCCTCATCGGCGCGATTATCGGTATCGGGTTAACCAATGCCCTGATGACCGGCACCTCCGTCGTTGATGCGTTGAATATCCCGAAAGTACTGGGGATTTTTGGCTCGCTGATCGTTTCCCCGATTGTCGGCCTGGTGGTTGCGGGGGGATTAATTTTCATCCTGCGTCGCTACTGGAGCAACACGAAGAAGCGTGCACGTATCCACCTGACGCCAGCAGAGCGTGAAAAGAAAGACGGCAAGAAAAAGCCGCCGTTCTGGACGCGTATTGCCCTGATCATTTCCGCTATCGGCGTGGCGTTTTCACACGGTGCGAACGACGGTCAGAAAGGCATTGGTCTGGTGATGCTGGTCCTGATTGGCGTGGCCCCGGCAGGTTTCGTGGTGAACATGAATGCCTCCGGCTACGAAATCACCCGTACCCGTGATGCGGTCAACAACGTTGAAGTTTACTTCCAGCAGCACCCTGCGCTGTTGAAGAAAGCGACCGGCGTTGACCAGCTGATCCCTTCTCCGGAAGCGGGCGCAACCACGGCACCTGGCGAGTTCCATTGTCATCCGGCAAACGCGATTAACGCGCTGGAACGTGCAAAAGGTATGCTGGGCGATATCGAAAGTTACGACAAACTGCCTGTTGAACAACGTGGTCAGCTGCGCCGTATCATGCTCTGCATCTCCGACATCACCGATAAAGTGGCGAAGCTGCCGGAAGTGAATGCTGACGACCAGCGTCTGCTGAAGAAACTGAAAGGCGATATGCTCAGCACCATCGAGTACGCGCCAATCTGGATCATCATGGCTGTCGCGTTGGCGCTGGGTATCGGTACGATGATTGGCTGGCGTCGTGTGGCGACCACCATCGGTGAGAAGATCGGTAAGAAAGGCATGACCTATGCGCAGGGGATGTCCGCGCAGATGACGGCGGCAGTTTCTATCGGTCTGGCAAGCTACACCGGTATGCCGGTTTCAACCACCCACGTACTCTCCTCGTCCGTGGCAGGCACCATGATTGTTGACGGCGGCGGTCTGCAGCGCAAAACCGTGACCAACATTCTGATGGCCTGGGTATTCACCCTGCCGGCCTCTATCCTGCTGTCCGGCGGTTTGTACTGGCTTTCGCTCAAGCTGCTGTAATCGGCAGAGAGCGACAAAAAGCGGGTCAGGAAACTGACCCGCTTTTTTTATGGCTGTCGGTTTACAGAAAACCTTACAACCCTAAGAAAAACCTGAACATTTTTTGCACATCATTGCCCGTAACGAGTCACTATCATTCCGATCAGGATAAATACTGCATATCGGAGAGTGTATGGCTTCTGTTCCAGGATCACTCAATAAAGAACCATTCAGAGCGGCTATTAAATGGCTTCATCGATTTACCACACTGGCGCTGCTCATTATGGTCATCGGATTCGCATGGCTAAACCATCAGCCCAATCCGCGAGCAAGCGATGAACTTCTCCGTACATATCAAATTTCAAATAGCATCTGGCTTTATATGACAGTGAACAACCAAGGAGGCGCAACCGTACCTACGATTTATCGATATTATTTGTCGCAGCCTTTACAGGGTAAAAACGCTGACATTGTCCAGGAGCTAGCGACAAAATCGCCAGTTCTGGAGGGAACAGGCAGCATTTCTGAAGCACGGATAAACGATAAAGGCGAGGTAGCCATTACCTACAGTGGCAACGTGTTTTCTCTGCATGAAAACGTATCTGACCTTCGGTTCACGATAAAACCGTGATCCCAGGAATAAAGGCGAGGGAACCCCCCGCCTTTCCTGCGCTCAATGCCAAATCATCAGTGCAATCATACTCACAACAACCAGGCCGCACAGGGCGCTGGTCAGGATGAACTGACGACGCAGGCGTTCGCAGCGACGGATAAATTCGTCATCATGATGGTCGCGATAGCGCTGGTAATAGATATACCCCACCAGACGCATCTGTTTGCTGGGCTGTCCATGCGAGGTGAAGAATCCTCCACCATCCACATACTGATAAAGCAACGGATCGCAACCACGAAGTACCACTAATAGCGCACGTAACGATGAGAAGTAGCGCGCCATATTCACTATGCAAACCACGCATAACGCCCAAAACAATGCGACGGTGCTAATCATACATCCTCCCCGGCGCCCGCCCACGAAGAAAGCCTTCTGAGCTACCGCACCCCAATGCCCTGACAGACAGTTCAGTGAAAGAATGACTAAAAGTCGATCCGGTTCGCGTTTTAATATCCGAACGGCTCATTAAATAGTGTAGGAGATCCGTTAATTTTTTTGCCACAAGGTTAATCGTTATCAACACCAAAGCTTGATAATTTTGTTTAACTGGGCCGTAATGAAGGCATCAGACGACGGCTTTCTCTTTTAGTCATCGATAACTTAAGGAAGGAGTAACACTATGGCTTACAAACACATTCTCATCGCGGTAGACCTCTCACCTGAGAGCAAAGTGCTGGTTGATAAAGCGGTATCCATGGCACGCCCTTACAACGCGAAAGTTTCCCTGATTCACGTTGACGTGAATTACTCCGATCTCTATACCGGCCTGATTGACGTGAATCTCGGTGATATGCAAAAACGCATCTCCGAAGAGACACACCACGCCCTGAGCGAGCTGTCCACCAACGCAGGTTACCCTATCACCGAAACCTTAAGCGGTAGCGGCGATCTGGGCCAGGTGCTGGTTGATGCGATTAAGAAATACGATATGGACCTGGTGGTATGCGGTCATCACCAGGACTTCTGGAGCAAGCTGATGTCCTCCGCGCGCCAGCTGATCAACACCGTTCACGTGGATATGTTGATTGTTCCACTGCGTGACGAAGAAGACGAGTAAATGCATAACGCCCGGTGGCGCTCACGCTTACCGGGCCTACAAGCGGCATTGAACGTAGGCCGGGTAAGGCGCAGCCGCCACCCGGCTTTTTTATTCCGGCGTACCGGAATAAATATCGAACCGGTGGCCTTTCGTGGTCACCGCGTTGGTGGTCGCGACATCCGCCAGCGGCGGCGCGTAGTCCGGGCGTTTTACCACCACACGCTTTGTCGCCAGCAGACGAGCAGGCGCCAGCAGGCCATCGGCATCCAAATCCGGCCCCACCAGCGACTGAAACACCCGCATCTCTTTCTTCACCAGCGCACTTTTCTGCTTATGCGGGAACATGGGGTCAAGATAGACCACCTGCGGGCGTGGCGTGATGTCGGTGAGCGCCGTCAGGCTTGAGGCGTGGATCAGCTGCAGGCGCTCCTGCAGCCACGGGCCAATCTCCGGGTCGGCATAACCGCGCGCCAGGCCATCGTCCAGAAGCGCGGCCACCACCGGATTGCGTTCCAGCATCCGCACGCGGCACCCGACCGAGGCCAGCACAAAGGCGTCGCGCCCCAGTCCCGCCGTGGCATCCACCACGTCCGGCAGATAACTGCCCTTAATGCCGACCGCTTTCGCCACCGCCTCGCCGCGACCGCCGCCAAATTTGCGCCGGTGCGCCATTGCCCCGCCGACAAAATCGACAAAAATCCCGCCGAGCTTCGGCTCGTCGCGCTTACGCAGTTCAAGATGCGCGGGCGTCATCACCAGTGCCATCAGGTTCTCTTCATCGTGCTCCAGCCCCCAGCGGGCCGCCAGAACAGATAAGGCGCCGTCTCCGGCGCCTGATTCATCTACTAAGCAGATCTTCACGTAACAATCAGCCTTTGATCCCGTAATGCTCCAGCATGGCATCCAGCTTCGGCTCACGGCCACGGAAGCGTTTGAACAGCGCCATCGGCTCTTCAGACCCGCCCCGCGTCAGGATGTTATCGAGGAACGACTGGCCGGTTTCGCGGTTGAAAATGCCTTCCTCTTCGAAGCGAGAGTATGCGTCTGCAGCCAGCACGTCGGCCCACAGGTAGCTGTAGTAACCTGCCGCGTAGCCGCCCGCAAAGATGTGGCTGAACGCGTGCGGGAAGCGGCCCCAGGTTGGCCCCGGAATAACGGCGACCTGTTTCTTAATTTCGGCCAGCGTTTCAAGGATTTTCGCCCCTTGCTCCGGGCTGAACTCGGCGTGCAGGCGGAAGTCGAACAGGCCGAACTCCAGCTGGCGCAGAATAAACATCGCCGCCTGGTAGTTTTTCGCCGCCAGCATTTTATCCAGCAGTTCTTTCGGCAGCGGTTCGCCGGTCTCATAGTGGCCGGAGATAAACGCCAGCGCGTCCGGCTCCCAGCACCAGTTTTCCATAAACTGGCTCGGCAGTTCGACCGCATCCCACGGTACACCGCTGATACCGGCAACGCCCGCGGTTTCGATGCGGGTCAGCATGTGGTGCAGACCGTGACCGAACTCGTGGAACAGGGTGATCACTTCGTCGTGGGTAAACAGCGCAGGTTTGCCGCTCACCGGACGGTTGAAGTTACAGGTCAGGTAGGCAACCGGCTTTTGCAGAGTACCGTCCGCTTTACGCATCTGGCCCACGCAGTCATCCATCCACGCCCCGCCGCGCTTGTTCTCACGCGCGTAAAGGTCCAGATAGAAGCTGCCGCGCAGTTCGTTTTTCTCGTCATACAGCTCGAAGAAACGCACGTCCGGATGCCAGACGTCGATATCTTTACGCTCTTTGGCGGTGATGCCGTAGATGCGTTGCACCACTTCGAACAGGCCGTTTACGGCTTTGTTTTCCGGGAAGTACGGGCGCAGCTGCTCGTCGCTGATGCTGTAAAGGTGCTGTTTCTGTTTTTCGCTGTAGTAAGCGATGTCCCACGGCTGCAGTTCGTCTACGCCAAACTCGGCCTTCGCGAAGGCGCGCAGCTGGGCCAGCTCTTTCTCACCCTGTGGACGGGCGCGTTTCGCGAGATCTGTCAGGAAGTCGAGCACCTGCTGCGGGTTCTCCGCCATTTTGGTCGCGAGGGATTTATCGGCATAGTTTTCAAAGCCCAGCAGCTGTGCCAGCTCGTGACGCAGGGCGAGGATCTCGGCCATGACCGGGCTGTTGTCCCATTTGCCCGCGTTTGGCCCCTGATCGGACGCGCGAGTGCTGTAGGCGCGGTACATCTCTTCACGCAACGCCTGGTTGTCGCAGTAGGTCATCACCGGCAGATAGCTCGGGATATCCAGCGTCAGCAGGAAACCGTCCTGCTCTTTGGCTTCGGCCTGTGCTTTCGCCGCCGCCAGCGCGCTTTCCGGCATCCCGGCAAGCTCGGCTTCGTCGGTAATCAGCTTCGTCCAGCCCATGGTGGCATCGAGCACGTTGTTGCTGTACTGGTTGCCCAGTTCGGACAGACGCGCGGCGATTTCGCCGTAGCGCTTCTGCTTCTCTTTTGGCAGGCCAATCCCGGACAGTTCGAAATCACGCAGCGCGTTATCAACCGATTTTTTCTGCGCGGTATTGAGCGATGCGTAATGATCGCCGTCGCGCAGGTCGCGGTACGCTTTGTACAGTCCTTCGTGCTGACCAACCCAGGTGCTGTACTCCGAGAGCAGCGGCAGGGTTTGTTCATAGGCTTCGCGCAGTTCCGGGCTGTTTTTCACCGAGTTCAGGTGGCTGACCGGGGAGAAAATACGTCCCAGCACGTCGTCCACTTCGGCCAGCGGCTGACACAGATTTTCCCAGGTGTACGGCGCGCCCTGCGCTACCACGCTCTCTACCGCCGCGCGGCAGTTTTCCAGCGATTGGGTAACGGCTGGAACCACATGCTCGGGCAGAATTTTAGAAAACGGTGGCAACGAAAAAGGCGTCAGTAATGGATTGGTCATAAACGCTGTCCTGTTGAAATGAGTGAATGAAGCGCGCATCCGGCGCTGTGCATATTGTTTGTGTAATGGGGATAAGTGTAGAGGATTTCAATGCCAGCCGTAGCGGAAAAGCGCCCGGTGACGCTGCGC
Source organism: Enterobacter sp. V87_3 (assembly GCF_029967835.1). NCBI lineage: Bacteria > Pseudomonadati > Pseudomonadota > Gammaproteobacteria > Enterobacterales > Enterobacteriaceae > Enterobacter > Enterobacter sp. V87_3. The sequence goes on from NZ_JASCAM010000012.1 coordinate 156,732, forward strand.
TTCGCGGGCCTGCGGGTAATCTGTTCCGATCTGCTGTAAACTGTGGCAAATCGTCATTTTCAGCGGAATATCACTATCCATGCTCAGTTATCGCCACAGCTTTCACGCAGGCAACCACGCCGACGTTCTTAAACATACCGTTCAGAGCCTGATCATCGAGTCGCTCAAAGAGAAAGATAAGCCGTTTCTCTATCTGGACACCCACGCCGGCGCGGGCCGTTATCAGCTGAGCGGCGAGCACGCCGAGCGTACCGGTGAATATCTGGAAGGCATTGCCCGCGTCTGGCAGCAGGACGATCTGCCCGCCGAGCTGGAGCCATACATCGGCGTGGTGAATCACTTCAACCGCAGCGGCCAGCTGCGTTACTACCCGGGTTCACCGCTGATTGCCCGCCAGCTGCTGCGCGAGCAGGACAGCATTCAACTGACCGAACTGCACCCGAGCGACTTCCCGCTGCTGCGCTCTGAATTCCAGAAGGACAACCGCGCCCGCGTCGAAAAGGCCGATGGCTACCAGCAGCTGAAAGCCAAATTGCCGCCGGTTTCGCGCCGTGGCCTGGTGCTGATCGACCCGCCGTACGAAATCAAAACCGACTATCAGGCGGTGGTGACCGGCATTCACGAAGGCTATAAACGCTTTGCGACCGGCACCTACGCCCTGTGGTACCCGGTGGTGCTGCGCGCGCAAATCAAGCGCATGATTAAAGATCTGGAAGCTACCGGCATCCGCAAAATCCTGCAGATTGAACTGGCGGTGCGCCCGGACAGCGACCAGCGCGGCATGACCGCCTCCGGCATGATTGTGATTAACCCGCCGTGGAAGCTCGAAGCGCAAATGAACAACGTGCTGCCCTGGCTGCACAAAACGCTGGTGCCCGCAGGTACAGGCCACGCCACCGTCAGTTGGATCGTGCCTGAGTAATCGCAGTCATTGGTGGAACCAATTGATTTCAGGTATACAATCGCGGCAATTCACGATTAAGGATAAAAGCTATGACTAAGCATTATGACTACATCGCAATCGGCGGCGGCAGCGGCGGCATCGCCTCGATCAACCGTGCGGCCATGTACGGCCAGAAGTGTGCGCTGATTGAAGCCAAAGAGCTGGGCGGCACCTGCGTGAACGTGGGCTGTGTACCGAAAAAAGTGATGTGGCATGCGGCGCAAATCCGTGAAGCTATCCATATGTATGGCCCGGACTACGGCTTCGACACCACCCTCAATAGCTTTGACTGGGACAAGCTGATCGCCAGCCGTACCGCTTACATCGACCGGATCCATACCTCGTACGATAACGTGCTGGGCAAGAACAACGTTGACGTGATCCGCGGTTTCGCCCGTTTCGTCGATGCGAAAACGATCGAAGTGAACGGCGAGACGATCACCGCCGATCATATCCTGATCGCCACCGGCGGCCGTCCGAGCCACCCGGACATTCCGGGCGCGGAATACGGCATTGATTCTGACGGCTTCTTCGAGCTGCCTGCCCTGCCAAAACGCGTTGCGGTGGTCGGCGCGGGGTATATCGCGGTTGAGCTGGCGGGCGTGATCAACGGCCTGGGTGCTGAAGCGCACCTGTTCGTTCGTAAACACGCGCCGCTGCGCAGCTTTGACCCGCTGATCGTCGAAACGCTGGTGGAAGTGATGAACGCCGAAGGTCCAGCGCTGCACACCCATGCCGTACCGAAAGCCGTGGTGAAAAATGACGACGGCAGCCTGACCCTGACGCTGGAAGACGGCCGCAGCCAGACCGTGGACTGTCTGATCTGGGCGATTGGTCGCGAACCGGCGAACGATACCTTTAACCTGGCGGTTACCGGCGTGAAAACCGATGAAAAAGGCTACATCGTCGTCGATAAATTCCAGAACACCAGCGTACCGGGTATTTATGCGGTAGGCGACAACACCGGCGCGGTTGAACTGACGCCGGTTGCCGTAGCAGCAGGCCGCCGCCTCTCCGAGCGTCTGTTTAACAACAAGCCGGACGAGCATCTGGACTACCGCAACATCCCGACCGTGGTCTTCAGCCACCCGCCGATTGGCACCGTGGGCTTAACCGAACCGCAGGCGCGTGAGCAGTACGGCGATGACCAGGTGAAAGTGTATAAATCGTCCTTTACCGCGATGTACACCGCCGTTACCTCTCACCGTCAGCCTTGCCGCATGAAGCTGGTCTGCGTTGGCGCGGACGAGAAGATTGTCGGTATTCACGGCATTGGCTTTGGTATGGACGAGATCCTGCAGGGCTTTGCGGTGGCGCTGAAAATGGGCGCGACGAAGAAAGATTTCGACAACACCGTGGCAATCCACCCGACGGCAGCGGAAGAGTTTGTTACCATGCGCTGATCGGTCTTAACCGCGACAAAAACCGGCCCGCGGGCCGGTTTTTTTATGCCTGTGGCGGGTAAACCCAGCGGGTGTACAAACGGTAACAAATTTACCCGCGACGCGCGGTGGAATTAACTAATCTTAGAAGGCGCTACGCGCTTGCCTGTTAATACGGATAAAGATTAGAGATATGAAAATGCACGTGAAGATCACCGCCAAACTGATGGCCAAAATGCACCTCGTCCTCGCGCTGGTATGGGCGATACTGACTATTCCGACCCTGCTGTGGTGGAAAAACAGTATCCTGTGGGTCTCATTGATGAGTATTTACGCCATCGTTATTTCCCATCTGGCCGCGTATAGTGCCGCCCATGCGGAAAAGGCCGCCAGCAAGGCGATGGAAAAAAGTGAAGGTGCCAGCCAGAAAGCACATCAAGCCGCTACCAGTCTTTCAGGCGATGCGCGACAGGCGCATTAAGCCCTGTATGAAAGCGTAAAAAACGCTGAGAATAGCGCTGGCGACAAGGGCATTTACCGTGAACGCGGAATACTGAATGCTCTGAATTTTATTCCTGCCCTGTTCCCGAAAATTCACCATTAACGATTTACTAATCAACGAGATATTGAATTTTCAGCGTATTGACAACTGTTATGAAAGCGTGATCAACCGCACACTTCGCACCGCATTAACCGAAGCGAATGTCTACGCTTAAAAGATGACCGGGAAAAACCCGTATTTGTTACGACAAAAACCGGAGGTCCTGAACACCATGTTCAACCAGAAACTACAGATTGTTGAGGATATCGAGTTCGACATTGCAGAAGAGCTGCGCTACGAAACCGATCCCTGTGAGTTAAAACTGGATGAGATGATCGAGGCAGAGCCGGAACCGGAAATGATTGAAGGGCTGCCGGCGTCCGATGCCCTGACGCCCGCAGACCGCTACCTTGAACTGTTTGAACACGTCCAGTCGTCGCGACTGTTTGCGGACAGCAAAACCTTCCCTGACTGCGCGCCCAAAATGGATCCGCTGGATATTCTGATCCGCTACCGTAAGGTGCGTCGCCATCGTGATTTTGACCTGGCGCGGTTCGTGGAAAATCATTTCTGGATGCCGGAGGACTACAGCAAAGAGTATATTTCGGACCCCGGCCTGTCCCTGAAAGAGCACATTGATAACCTGTGGCCGGTGCTGACGCGCGAGCCGCAGGATCACATTCCCTGGTCATCGCTGCTGGCGCTGCCCCAGGCCTATATCGTGCCCGGCGGACGCTTCAGCGAGACCTACTACTGGGACTCCTATTTCTCCATGCTGGGCCTGGCGGAAAGTGGCCGTAACGACCTGCTGAAATGCATGGCGGATAACTTCGCCTGGCTGATTGAACGTTACGGGCATATTCCCAACGGCAACCGTACCTACTACCTCAGCCGCTCTCAGCCGCCGGTGTTTGCGCTGATGGTGGAGCTGTTCGAAGAGGACGGCGTGCGCGGTGCAAAGCGTTATCTTGATCACCTGAAAATGGAATATGCCTTCTGGATGGATGGCGCGGAGTCGCTGTTGCTCAACCAGGCCTATCGCAGCGCGGTGCGTATGCCGGACGGCTCGTTGCTGAACCGCTACTGGGACGACCGTGACACGCCGCGTGACGAATCCTGGATTGAGGATGTGGAAACGGCCCGTCATTCTGGCCGCCCGCCGAATGAAGTCTATCGTGACCTGCGCGCGGGCGCGGCCTCCGGCTGGGACTACTCCTCCCGCTGGCTGCGGGATCCGGGTCGGCTTGCCAGCATCCGGACCACGCAGTTTATCCCGATCGATTTGAACGCCTTCCTGTTCAAACTGGAAAGCGCGATCGCCAATATTTCGGCGTCGAAAGGGGATAAAGAGACCGCCGAACAGTTCCGCCAGAAGGCCAGCGACCGCCGTGCCGCGGTGAACCGCTATCTGTGGGATGAAGAAAACGGCTGTTATCGCGATTACGACTGGCGACGCGAGGAGATGGCGCTGTTCTCTGCGGCGAGCATTGTGCCGCTTTACGTCGGGATGGCCACGCACGAGCAGGCCGAGCGGCTGTCAGACACGGTGAAAGCGCGCCTGCTGACTCCGGGCGGCATTATGGCAACCGAGTATGAGACCGGCGAGCAGTGGGATAAGCCGAATGGCTGGGCACCGCTGCAGTGGATGGCGATCCAGGGCTTCAAACAGTACGGCAATGATTCGCTGGGCGATGAGATTGCGTGGAGCTGGCTGCAGACGGTCAACGTCTTCTACAAAACGCATCACAAGATGATTGAGAAGTACCACATCGCCAGCAGCACCCCGCGCGAAGGTGGCGGGGGGGAATATCCTCTGCAGGACGGATTCGGCTGGACCAACGGCGTGGTGCGCCGATTGATTGGGTTGTACGGAGAGCCGTGAGTGGGGTGCGGTCTGAAAACCGCTCGATCAGCTCCCTCTCCCACTGGGAGAGGGAGGAAATCAACGAATCACATCATAAATGGCGGTCTGAATAGACTGCCATTTTTTCGTTGTCGCATCCGGTTGTGCCAGCGCCCGGCGCTTCGCCATGTCCGCGTCGTGCTGCTGGCGCTTCACCACCGCCGGGACGGTGCAGAACGCTTTTAAAAATTGCTTACGCATTGACGTCAGCGGTTCACCGTTTGACATAGCGTGGCTAAGCGTGTTGATAAAGCGGCGGCACGGCTTCTGCTCGACCATCTGCGGGTGATAGCGCAGCAACAGCTCCAGCACGTCATCATAATCCGCTGACAGCGCCTGCTCCGTCCACGACACCTTCCAGTCCATCCCGCCCTGCAGGAACAGCAGCGCAACGCGGGTATCGTTACGGTTGATGGCGGAACGGAAGTTACTCTCGTCCCAGGTGACGCCCATCCGCGTCAGCGTCTCGCGCGAGGACGGGGTTTCGCGCATTTCCTGGGGCGGGGACGGCTCGGCGGCGCGTGCCGTGGCCTGCTGAGGTTTGCTGCTGGTGACCAGCCAAAATCCTCCGACGACAATGGCAATCACCATCACCCCCACGGCCCCCCACAGCGCGCTCGAGATAAGCTGCTCGCGCTGTTCAGGCGAACGAGGCGCGCGCTGGGTCGGTTTTTCAATGGTATCGCGCACTTCAAAGAGATCGCCGCCGGTGATACGGTCCATCTTCTGCGCATTTTCCCAGAAGGCATGCAGCCCGGCGGCATCTACCGACATCAGCCCTGCCGGGTTGATACGGGTTCGCCCCTCTTCAAACGCGCGCTGTACGGGGCGGGTAATCTGGGAATAGTAGTTATCCAGCAGCTGAATTTGCGCCGGGCTCAGCGCCTGCTGTACCGTAATGTTATTGCGGATTTGCCGAATATCTTCGAGGAAGGTTTGCAGGGTTTTACGCGGCTCGACCAGCAAGGTCAGCATCATCGGGTCGTTAAACAATGACGCGTAATAGCGGCTAAATTCGCGTTTATCCACCAGCATTTGCGCCAGTTCGCTGAACATCATGCCGCTCAGGACGTCGTTAATTTCCCCCATTTTCAGCCAGCGGCGCACGCGGTCGGCGTTGAACAGGGTTTTAAGATGGTTGTTCAGCCGGGTCGGATCGGGCCACGCCTGCTGGATCAGCCCTTTAATCATCAGCTCAATCGCCCGAACCTGCTTGTGCGCCTGCTGCTGTTGCAGCTCGCTACCGGGCATCAGGTCGGTACTGTAGGTCAGCAGCGGCTGTTGCAGGCGCAGGTGCTCCAGCGTGGTGACGAAGCGCATCGCGGCAATCAGCTGATTTTCGCTGACGTCCTGACCGCTTTCGTACTGCGGAACGCGCTGCTGCAGAAGGCGCAGCTGGAGCGTAAATTCCGACATTTCAGCGTCGTTCAGGTTGAGCTGTTTCGCCACGCCCGTCCATCCCCCCTGGGCCAGGCGGGCGCTATCCAGCTGCTCAAGGAACCAGCGCGGATCTTTACCTTCAGAGACATGCACATTCAGGAGAAGTAATATTTCCACCGACGCCTGACGAATAACCGCCAGGCAGTGTTCAAACTGCTCACGAATATGATGTGATGTGCTGAGTGTCATTATTTTCCTTGAGAGGCAACGAATACACCAAAGTGGACCATGCGCAGGTCGTTTTTCTTTTTATTTATACGACGTTATAAACATACCTGACTTTTTGTTGAAATAAAGTGACAACTCTATAATCCTGATAAATGTCTCCGGAGAAGCCCCATGGTTGGTTTTACCACATCACGCCTCACCTGCTCGCCGCTGCAGGAACAGGACTGGCCCTTTTTTCTGGCCCTGCAGCAGCACCCGGACGTGATGCGTTTTATCGCAGAAGCGCGCCCGGAGGCGGAGATCCGCGTCGCATTTGATTCCCGACTCACCCCGTGGGAACCCGGCAGCCCGCACTGGCTCTGTCTGGTGGTGCGTGATACCGCCACCCAGACGCCGCTGGGGGTGACGGGATACATTCATCGTGAAGATGATTGTGCCGAAGTGGGCTTTCTGTTCGCCCCGTTAGCGCAGGGGAAAGGCTACGGATATGAGTCGCTGGTGGCGCTGCGGGATTTCGCCTTCGATGAGGGGAAAATTCGTCGGCTGACGGCGACCGTGACGGCGGGCAACCTGGCCTCGCGGGGGCTGCTTGAAAAGGTGGGTTTCCGGCTGGAAGGTGAGCTGCGCGAGAGCTATCAGCTGGCCGGACGCTGGCATAACGACTGGCTGTTCGGTCTGCTGAAAAAGGACGTTCTCGCCAGCCATCGGTGATCCACAGCCATTTGGCGGATATGTCCTGTACATCGTTTCCTCTACAGTAGCGTCAGAAAGAGGAAACGTATATGAATGGTTACTCGCTTCAAATATCGCTTGCTGCCGTAGAGTTAATTAAAAAACAGCAGGGACTTTCCCTTGAGAAGTATCGGGATGCACAGGGTGTGTGGGTCATTGGATATGGTCACGTTATTCGCGCGTGGGAACGTTTTGACATCATCATCACGCCCGACGATGCAGACATGCTGCTGGAGAACGACCTTCGCATATGCGAGGCGCTGCTAAGGGAAAATATCACCCGGCCTTTGACCCAGCGGCAGCACGATACGCTGGTGGCATGGATATTTAGCCTGGGTGATACCCCCCTTTCAGAAACGGCGCTGCATCAGGCCGTCATGCGGGTGTAGATCATCGCTGCCTGGGTACGGTTTTTGACGTCCAGCCGACGAAAAACCGTCTCAAGATGGGCTTTTACCGTCGCGGCGCTAATGTTCAGCGAGCGTCCAATTTCTTTATTCGACTCCCCGGCGGCCAGTAGCTTGAGCACGTCGTGCTGGCGGTCGCTCAGAGCAGACAGCTCCTGCTGCGGCTGTGGCTGAAGCCACTCTCCCGGCATGCATGCCATCCCGGCACAGACCGAATCCAGCGCGGCGCTGAAGATTTCCGGGCGGGCATTGCGGGGAACGATCGCCATGACGTTGCGCTTCATCAACTGCTCGACCCACCGCGGATCTTTCCTGGATAACACCATAACGACCCGCGCCCCCGGAAAGCGGTACACGATCTCCTCAAGCAGGGCCATGCCGTCATCCTGAATGATGTTGCCATCAATCATGACAATCGCGGAAGGTGATGCAGACAAAAGTGTCCAAAATTCATCAGCCTGACGGGTACCTGTGATATTTAATTCCGGAATTAACTGCTGCAGACTGTTCATCGCTCCATGAATAAATATTGACTGCCTGTCAAACATGATTACTCGCATTGTTTTCCTCCCTCTGAGAAACGCGAGGGGGGATTCTAGCGGGGAGGAATTTAAGATAAAACTCAATGAACGGCCAGGTTACAAATCACCGGCCGTTCGTAAAATCTGCCGCGAATTCGACACATCTGTCTTAAGGATTTTCTTAAGTCCGTTGGATTTTCGCTTACAGGAACATCCCGCCCGACACTTCGATCCGTTGCGCGTTCATCCAGCCCAGCCTGTCGCTGAGCAGCGCCACGATGGCATTGCCAATGTCGTCAGGCAGGCCCACGCGCCCCAGCGCCGTTTGCGCGGCCAGCTGCTGATTAAGCCCGGCGTTGTCGCGCACGCGTCCGCCGCCAAAATCGGTTTCAATCGCGCCGGGGGCGATGATATTGACGGCGATACCGCGCGCGCCCAACTCTTTCGCCTGATAGCGGGTTAATACCTCCATCGCCCCCTTCATGGCCGCATAGGTGCCGGAACCGGGCTGGGTGAAACGGGCCAGCCCGCTCGACACGTTCAGGATCCGCCCACCGTCGTTTATCATTGGCAGCAGGCGTTGGGTGAGGAAGAACGGGCCTTTAAAATGGATGTTCAGCGCCTCGTCAAACTGCGCTTCCGTCGTCTCGGTATAGGGAGCGTACAGGCCCGTCCCCGCATTGTTTACTAAATAATCAAACCTGTCGCGCTGCCATACGGTCTGGAGGATCTCCTGCATGCGTTGAGCGAAGCCCTCAAAACTGGCAATATCGCCGACGTTAAGCTGCAATGCTGCCGCTTTGCCGCCGTTGGCTTCAATTTCATGCACGACGTCCAGCGCTTCCTGCTGGCTGCTGTTCCACGTCAGGATAATGCCCACGCCCTCGGCGGCCAGCTTTAACACCGCATTTTTACCCAGTCCACGGCTCCCGCCGGTCACTAATGCAATACGTTCGTTCATAAGAAACCTCGTTTCGGTTGTTATGGAGATTGAGTAAGAGCTTATTAGGTGATAGAAAATCAATAAAGAGAGCTAAAAACGCTTCACTGTTTCAGTTTGAATAACAATGAGCCGCGCCTATGGATAAAATTCACGCAATGCAGCTTTTCCTCCGCGTCGCTGAACTGGAGAGTTTTTCCCGGGCGGCAGAGACGCTGAGCCTGCCGAAGGGGAGCGTTTCCCGGCAAATTCAGGCGCTGGAAAACCAGCTGGGCACGCAGCTGTTGCACCGCACCACGCGGCGCGTGAGCCTGACGCAGGACGGCATGGTCTATTACGAGCGGGCAAAAGATCTGCTCACCAATCTCGACGAACTGGACGGCATGTTCCAGCACGACCCCTCAAGCATCAGCGGGCGCCTGCGCGTGGATATGCCGGTCGGCGTTGCTCGAAATTTAGTCATTCCGAAACTGCCGGCTTTTTTGCAGCAGTATCCCGGTATTGAACTGGAGCTGAGCAGCAGCGACCGCCTGGTGGATGTGATTCGGGAAGGATTCGACTGCGTGGTTCGCGTGGGTGCGCTAAAGGACTCCGGGCTTATCGCCCGCCCGCTCGGCAAACTGTCGGTGATTAACTGCGCCAGCCCGGACTATCTGACGCGTTTCGGCTATCCTGAGACGCTGGACGACCTGGCCTCGCATGCGGTCATCCACTACTCTGCGACGCTGGGCACGCGGCCGCAGGGGTTTGAGTTCTACAACGGCAGCACCACGCAGTGGGTTAAAACGGGCGGAGTACTGACGGTTAACAGCACGGAGACGTACCAGGCCGCCTGCATTGCCGGGCTGGGTATTATTCAGGTGCCTCGCGTCGGGGTGCGTGATGCGCTGCGTGCCAGGAAGCTCACGGAGATCCTTCCCCAGTATCGCGCTGAGCCGATGCCCGTTTCACTGATTTATCCCCACCGCCGCAACCTCTCCCGCCGGGTGCATCTGTTCATGGAATGGCTCACTGAACTCACAAAAGCTTACGTGGACTAGCCGCAAGCTATAATTCAATAACATCCAGCCAAACGAAAAAGGAAAATGCGCGTGACGCCGGAAAATAACCCGCAACGACCCACTCAAGAATTAGATTACGATCCCATCAAAAAGATGGACACCCAACCGGAGGAGGAGAAAACGCCGGACAAACCCAACTCGGCGCTCGCGGCGGTGACCAGCACAGCGGAAAAAATTCAGCGCCGTCCGATGATTGCGCATCTCATTCGCGCCGCCGAACGCTTCAACGACCGTATGGGGAACCAGTTTGGCGCGGCTATAACCTACTTCTCCTTCCTGTCGATGATCCCGATCCTGATGGTCTCCTTTGCCGCTGCCGGTTTTGTACTGGCATCGCATCCGACGCTTTTGCAGGACATCTTCAATAAAATTTTGACCAACGTCAGCGACCAGACGCTCGCCACCACGCTCAAAAGCACCATCAATACTGCCGTGCAGCAGCGTACCACCGTCGGGATCGTCGGCCTGCTGATTGCGCTTTACTCGGGCGTGAACTGGATGGGCAACCTGCGCGAAGCCATCCGCGCGCAGTCGCGCGACGTGTGGGAGCGCACGCCGCAGGATCAGGAGAAAATCTGGGTAAAATATTTCCGCGATTTTATCTCGCTGATAGGCCTGCTGGTGGCGCTGGTGGTGACCCTTTCCATCACCTCCGTCGCAGGGTCGGCGCAGCAGATGATTATCTCCGCACTCTACCTGGATTACATCGACTGGCTGAAGCCCGCCTGGCGCGGCATCGGGCTTGCGATCTCCATCTTTGCTAACTACCTGCTGTTCTTCTGGATCTTCTGGCGATTGCCGCGCCACCGCCCGCGCAAGAAGGCGCTGATCCGCGGGACGTTCATTGCGGCAGTAGGTTTTGAGGTGATTAAAATCGTGATGACCTACACCCTGCCTTCGCTGGTCAAATCGCCGTCCGGCGCGGCGTTTGGTTCGGTGCTGGGGCTGATGGCGTTCTTCTACTTCTTTGCCCGTCTGACGCTGTTCTGCGCCGCATGGATTGCCACCGCAGAGTACAAAGATGACCCGCGCATGCCGGGCAAAACGCATCGCTAAACAGCGTATCGGGCTGAAATGTCAGCCCGATTCATCATTTCAGCATATAAATCCAGTCCGTAACTTTTATTTAACCAAAAACCAGTTTTATCCGCTGATATTTAAAAACTGTGAAGCATTTCATGGAAGGGATTTTGCTGGTCTGAATATTATCCGCTTTTTGTTGATTTTATAGCCAGTGCGCGGGTTTGTTACAGATTGAAATGTCGCTTTTGCTATGCCTAATATGGCCGTTCGTTCGTCCAAAAATAAGAAAATATTATGCAAGCAACAGCCACCACACTCGATTCCGAAGCGGAACAGGTTCCGTTAAACTCGCGCAATAAAGTCGTCGTCGCCTCGCTGATTGGCACCGCCATTGAGTTCTTCGACTTTTACATTTACGCCACCGCGGCGGTTATTGTCTTCCCGCATATCTTCTTCCCGCAGGGCGACCCGACGGCAGCCACGCTCCAGTCTCTGGCAACCTTCGCCATCGCCTTCGTGGCGCGTCCGATTGGCTCGGCGCTGTTTGGACACTTTGGCGACCGCGTGGGTCGCAAGGTCACGCTGGTGGCTTCGCTGCTGACGATGGGCATCTCCACCGTGGCGATTGGCCTGCTGCCGACCTATGAAACCATCGGCATTCTGGCACCGGTCCTGCTGGCACTGGCGCGTTTTGGTCAGGGGTTGGGCCTCGGCGGTGAATGGGGTGGCGCGGCGCTGCTGGCGACCGAGAACGCCCCGGCGCACAAGCGCGCGCTGTATGGCTCATTCCCGCAACTGGGCGCGCCGATTGGCTTCTTCTTTGCCAACGGCACCTTCCTGCTGCTCTCGTGGCTGCTGACGGACGAACAGTTCATGAGCTGGGGCTGGCGTATTCCGTTTATCTTCTCGGCGGTGCTGGTGCTGATTGGCCTGTACGTGCGGGTCTCCCTGCACGAGACGCCGGTCTTCGCCAAAGTGGCCGCGGCTAAAAAACAGGTGAAAGTACCGCTGGGTACGCTGCTGACCAAACACGTCCGCGTGACCGTACTCGGCACTTTTATCATGCTGGCGACCTATACGCTGTTCTACATCATGACCGTCTACTCCATGACCTACAGCACCGCCGCTGCGCCAGTTGGCCTGGGGCTGCCGCGTAATGAAGTGCTGTGGATGCTGATGATGGCGGTCATTGGTTTTGGCGTGATGGTGCCAGTTGCGGGCCTGCTGGCCGATAAGTTTGGCCGTCGCGCGAGCATGATTGTGATCACCTCGCTGATTATTCTGTTTGCCCTGTTTGTCTTCCCGCCGCTGCTGAGTTCAGGCAGCCCTGCGCTGGTGATGGCCTATCTGCTGATTGGCCTGAGCCTGATGGGGCTAACCTTTGGCCCAATGGGCGCGCTGCTGCCGGAGCTGTTCCCGACCGAAGTGCGTTACACCGGTGCCTCGTTCTCCTATAACGTCTCGTCGATTCTGGGGGCATCCGTTGCGCCGTATATCGCGACCTGGCTGCAGGCGAATTATGGTCTGTTCTATGTCGGGGTCTATCTGGCGGCCATGGCGGCGCTGACGCTGATAGCGCTGCTACTGACGCATGAGACAAAGCATCAGTCGTTATAAACGTAAAAAGGCAACGCAAGTTGCCTTTTTTAGTGTTTGCTCCCTCTCCCTGTGGGAGAGGGGGTTGTTACTTCTTCATCTGCGACAGTATCGTCCGACACTGGTTCGCATCCCCTTCTGATGGCGAGATCAACGCCAGCAGCGCCGCGGCAGGCGTCACCAGCGTGGCGAGCGCTGCGGCAACCGCGCCACGAGCAATCAGCGGCCCGGCTTTCACCCCCGCCTGCGGGTTTTTAAAGGTGCCGCGCACGTACAGCGGTGAACGCAGGGTGATGATACGGAACCCTTTACTCTCTGGATTGATGGTCAAATCCAGCTGCTCAGAGGCCATGCTGGCCGTACCGGTCACGTTAATCACCGCATTCTCGGTGTCGAAGGCAAAGATCTGCGGACGCGCCACGCCATTCACCAGGTCCAGATTCGCCGCCGCGCAGTTCACACGCACCTCATCGTCGCCAAAAATCTGCCCGACAATAAAGTTACCGACGTTCAGCCCGAGGATCTCCATCAGGTTGCGGCTGACCAGCCCGTCGTTCATCAGCAGTTTCAGGTTACCGTTACTGCTGCCCAGCAGCGCGGCAACGGAGTTCCCCACGCCGCGAATCTCGGCGTCACCGTTCATCTCACCCAGGGTTTTCTGCATCAGCTCGACGTTTGGCATCAGCTCTTTCAGCTTCAGCCGGCGCGCCTGAATATCCGCCCGCCCCTGCATCGGCTTTTTATCGCCTTCAAGATGGATGTTCGACGAAATGGTCCCGCCCGCCAGGCCGAACTTCAGCGGTTGCAGGCGCAGATCGGCATTTTTGAGGATGATGTGGGTGGAGAGATTGCTTATCGGCAGGGTGCTGCCGTGCTCGATTTTCTTGCCCTTGAAGCGCACATCCGCGTCCATCACATCCCACTTATCGGTTTCGAAGCGGTCGTACGGCAGGACTTTGCCCGCAGGCTGAAGATCTTTCTTCACCTCTTTGGACTTCGTGCCTTTGCCGGAGTCGACGCCAATCAGCGGCCCCAGATCGGCCAGACGCAGCTGGCGGGATTCCATATCGCCCTCAAGTTTCGGGCGCGGTTTGCCGGTGGTGTAGGTGAGAGAACCGTGAATATCGCTGTCACCGATGCGGCCATTGAAGTCGCGGTAATCGAAGACCGACGATTTCTCGGTGTCGATTTTCGCCACCAGATGCCCGTCGGTTTCAAACGGTGGGGTATCCGGCAGCAGCACGCCGGTGAGGTCATACAGTTCGCCCAGGGAATCGCCAGCGAACTTCAGCTGTAGGTCGACGCCGCCCATATTCATGGGGTCGTTAACCGTTCCGACGAACGCCACGCGCGTATTCCCGGAGCGGAAGTCTGCCTGTACCGGGAACGGTGTGCCTTCACTGCGCAACGCCAGCATCCCGCCGATTTTCCCTTTACCCGTCAGCGGCTGGCCGTTGTAGCGCCCTTTCGCGGTCAGGCCGAAGACGTAATCGCCCGCCTTCGCCTTGTCCCCTTTCGCTTTACTGCCCGTCACTTCGCTAAACGGCAGCGGTTTGCCCAGCGGATCGACCAGGATCTCCACGTCCGCTTTGCTGACCTTATCATCGATGGCGATCCGCCCGCGATCGAAGAGAATATTATCAAGGCGGAAAGACCACGCCGACGGCTGAGCATTGGGATCTTTTTCCTCGCTGCTGGCGAGGTTGAACGTCCAGTTATTGTTTTTTTCAGAGAGACGGATCAGGCGCGCATCAGGTTGCTGAAGCTTGATCCACGGCAGATACACCGTTTTGGTCAGGAGCGCTAACGGTGCCAGGGTGGCTTCTACGCGAGGCAGATGAACCATGGTGACCTCCGGAATATCCGGTGGGTTACCCAGGATAATGTCATCCGCATGCACGTGCGGCCAGGGAACCCAGCTTCGCCAGCCGGTTTCCTCTTTCTGGCGTTCCCACACCACGCCCAGATCGCCGCGTATTGCGAAGGGGCGATTCAGCTCGGTTGAGACTTTCTGGTTGATGGTCGGTTTGAGGCGGTTCCAGTCGAACGTGGCGATAATGATGATTGCGACCACGATCAACAACAAGAAAATCCCTGCTGTCCAGGCGATAACCCTGGTTGTTTTTGTCATTTTATTCCCCTTTCCTGAATGACCTTGCCTCTAAAACTATAGAACAGACAAAGGGAAAGGGTCGGATCAGAGGTGGGTAATCACGTTTTCCAGGGTATCCATCGGGACCGGGCGAGAGAGGAAATAGCCTTGCGCTGCGGCAGCCGGGGAATTTTGCACGTCGCGCCACTCTTCCAGCGTCTCAACACCTTCGACAATTACGCCCTGGCAGTAGCGGTTCATCAGCTGCAGGAGAAGCGTAAACAGGTTTCGCCCTTCCGGCGTCTGGCGCAGCATGATAAAGAGGTCGCGCGCGACTTTGATGTAGTCATAACGCACTTCGCTCAGCGCAGAAAAGTTTGCCATGCCGGTGCCGAAATCATCCAGCCACAGCGGGCCAAATTCACACATTGAGGCAAACGAGGAGTCCTGCGGCAGACGGACGTGCTCCACCAGCTCGAAGCGCATCCACGGCAGGCGGGCAATCAGCTCCTGCAGCGTCTTATTCTGGCGCAGCGCCATCAGGGTGGGGCCATCCACGTTCACCGATGCCAGAATGCCGTGGCGCTCGAAGAAAGCCTGCTTCGTTGCCAGCATTTCCAGCTGTTCTTCCAGCACGTCGATGCGCTGGCGCACGGCCACCTCCGCAAAATAGCGGTCTGGCGCGATACGTTGCGACGGATTTGAGGGGTGCGTGACCACCGTCAAAATCTCAATCGCCATCAGGCGTCCATCGGTGCGGTAGATGGGCTGATAGGTGTATGTTCGCTCACATTGCAGCCAGTAGCGATGCTCCTGCAAGCTCTCGATACTTGCCTCAGGCGTAGTGCTCAGCCGCTGGATAACCTGCTCTGACTTCATTTCAGATGTCCTGTTGTATGGGATGGCTTTTCTGGACTCGTCACTGAGTTATCGGCGCGGCCATTGAGAACTTTATGTTCAGCGCACCGGGAAGATGAAATTAAGATGACAGAAATTTCAAGGAACACGCGCTGGCTCATGAAAATTAATGGAACGACGTTTTAATATAGTTGACCACATAATCCACTCAGCGCACACTGCTGGTAAATACTCTGTTCAGGTTCACGACTATGTCCAAAAAAATTGCCGTGATTGGCGAATGCATGATTGAGCTGTCACAAAAAGGAGCGGATGTTAGCCGCGGTTTTGGTGGCGATACCTTAAACACTGCCGTCTATATTGCCCGTCAGGCTGCTGCAGACGCGCTCAGCGTTAACTACGTTACCGCCCTGGGTACGGACAGCTTCAGCCAGCAAATGCTGGACGCCTGGCAGAGTGAAAATGTTGATACTGCGCTTATCCAGCGCATGGAAAACCGCCTGCCGGGGCTGTACTACATCGAAACCGACAGCACCGGCGAGCGCACGTTCTATTACTGGCGCAACGAAGCGGCGGCGAAATTCTGGCTAGAGAGCGATGCCGCAGCCGCCATCTGCGAAGAGCTGGCCACCTTTGATTACCTCTACCTGAGCGGCATCAGCCTGGCCATCCTCAGCCCCACCAGCCGGGAAAAGCTGTTTTCCCTGCTGCACGAATGCCGTGCCAACGGCGGAAAAGTGATTTTCGATAACAACTATCGCCCTCGCCTGTGGGCCAGCCGCGAAGAGACGCAGCAGGTTTACCAGCAGATGCTGGCATGCACCGATATCGCCTTCCTGACCCTAGATGATGAAGATGCCCTGTGGGGCGAAAAACCGGTCGACGAGGTGATTGCCCGCACGCATGCCGCAGGCGTGAACGAGGTGGTGATTAAACGTGGCGCGGACGCATGCCTGGTCTCCGTGGCGGGTGACGCCGTGGTTGAGGTGCCCGCAGTGAAATTAGATAAAGAGAAAGTGATCGACACCACCGCCGCGGGAGATTCATTTAGCGCGGGGTATCTGGCGGTACGTCTGACGGGCGGCACGCCGGAAGCGGCTGCCCGGCGTGGACACCTGACGGCAAGCACGGTGATTCAGTATCGTGGCGCCATCATTCCACGCGAGGCGATGCCTGCATAACAACGGTGCGGGCGAATGCCCGCACCCTTTCCTTCTGCTGCGTTACTGCCCTTGCGGGATGTCCGTAGCATCCTGATGGAGATCGTCCGCTGGCACAGGCTGTGCGGTCGGGGCCACAGGGGCCATAATGCCATTCCAGGTCGCCTGCAGCTCCTTCATGTCATACTCCGGCTCGCCTTTCGGCTGCATCAGAATTAACGCCATATCCTGCGATAGCTGCTGGCGCAGATCCTGGTTCAACATATCGACGGTAAGCCCGCTGAGGAAGTCCTGACGCAGCTTCTGGTACTGCTCCGGCGCGATATCCACCACCTGGTTTTGCAGCGAGCGAATACGCTGGCTGATCAGGATGTCGGTATCCGCGCGGGCGTAGGTGGCAAACAGCTTCTGCAACTCAAGGGATTTCTGCGCGACCAGAGCGTTGAACTCCTCTTCCGGCAGCCCATCTTTGCGCACTTTCTCCAGTTCCTTCGCCACCACGGCCAGATTGGCATTCAGCTTGTCACCCGGTGATTCGACGTTGATGGCGCACTGCGCGCGCTGGAACAGCACGCGGCAATCAAAGCCCAGGCCGATGTTCTTCACGTTATTTTTGCTGAGCGTCTGCTGAACATGCCAGAACAGCGCCTCACGGGCCAGATCGGCACGCCAGTAGCGCAGCAGTGCGGCGGATTCGCGGATAGGCTGCCAGGCGGTATCCCACATAATCGACAGGCGGTCCTGACGCACGGTATCCGTCATAATGCTGACCGGCGCGGCCCGCAGCGGCGAGAGCGTAGGCACCGGCGCAGGGGTTTCGCGTTTGCCTTTCAGATCGCCAAAGGCCTTGTTGATCTGCTCCACTACCGCGCGGCTGTCAACGTTGCCGACCACAATGAGGGTCATCGCGTCCGGGGTGTACCACTGCTGGTAGAAGGATTTAACCTGCTCAATATCAACTGGCTGCTTGAGCGGCTCGGCCGGGTCATGGCCCAGCAGCGTTGAGCCTTTCAGGCGATAGCGCCACCAGCCCTCTTTGGTATCCGCAGGCCAGGTGGCGACCATGTCGCTGTTGCTCAGCGCGTAGTTTATGGTCTCAGGCGTGATTGCCAGCTTGCCGGTAGCATCCGCAAGCCAGGTAAGCGATTCTTTCAGCAGATCGTTACGGTTATTAGGCAGGCTCAGGTTAAACATGGTGTAGTCATAAGAGACCACGGCCGGTGGAAGCGGGCGTTTGGGATCAATGGCTTGCTGCCACATTGAACGCACCTGAACCGCTTGCAAACTGCCGCTCTGGGTGAGCGCCAGTCGGGGAATAAAATGGC
The DNA here is from genome assembly GCF_029967835.1 of Enterobacter sp. V87_3. Lineage (NCBI taxonomy): Bacteria > Pseudomonadati > Pseudomonadota > Gammaproteobacteria > Enterobacterales > Enterobacteriaceae > Enterobacter > Enterobacter sp. V87_3. Next base: position 174,824 of record NZ_JASCAM010000012.1, read on the forward strand.
TGAAACCGGTCTGCTGGGTGCTTTCTGTGAGGGAGCCGGTATTCACCGACAGACGGATTTCAACGCGATCGCTGGGGCGTTGTGGCGTGGCGAGCACCTGCCACTGAAACCCATTCGCTAACGTTCCTTGTTGCCAGGCCGGGTCTGGCTGGAGCGCATCTGCCTGCACATAACTGGCTGCTGCCATCATCAGCAAACCGCCGGTTAAGAGTCGAATTTTTGTGCCCTGCATGTGAACCCCTGATCAACATTCCTGGTTAAAACGAGCATCTCGTGACGTGAGCACTCTTTAAAGATGACGATGAAAACACGAGGATTAGACCGCGTGTTCTTCGAAACGTCACGGTTCGAAGTGAAATATACCCAAAAAAAATTTTGTCGAATTATGACAGGTATGTAGGGGGTATTATGCGCAGACGCCCGCATTCCGACAAGGGAATGCGGGCAATTGCTAAGATATCAGGAGGATAAACCTGGGGTTTTTTCTTCGGCAGGACGATTATTTAACGTATCGTCGAGCTTTTTGTGATCCAGTTCTTTCACCCACTTCGCCACCACGACGGTCGCGACACCGTTGCCCACCAGGTTGGTTAAGGCGCGGGCTTCAGACATAAAGCGGTCGATACCGAGGATCAGCGCCAGACCCGCCACCGGCAGGTGGCCCACCGCAGAGATGGTCGCCGCCAGCACGATAAACCCGCTGCCCGTCACGCCTGCCGCCCCTTTTGAAGACAGCAGGAGCACCACCAGCAGGGTGATCTGATGGAAGATATCCATGTGGCTGTTGGTTGCCTGGGCGATAAACACCGCGGCCATCGTCAGGTAAATGGACGTGCCATCCAGGTTGAAGGAGTAACCCGTCGGGATCACCAGCCCCACCACCGACTTACGGCAGCCCAGTTTTTCCATCTTATCCAGCATGCGCGGCAGCGCCGATTCGGACGAGGAGGTGCCCAGCACAATCAGCAGCTCTTCGCGGATGTAGCGGATAAACTTAAAGATATTAAAACCTGCTGCGCGCGCGATTGACCCCAGCACCACCACCACGAACAGAATACAGGTGATGTAGAAGCAGATAATCAGCTGGCCAAGCTGCACCAGCGTGCCGACACCGTATTTACCGATGGTAAAGGCCATGGCACCAAAGGCCCCGATGGGTGCCAGACGCATGATCATGTTGATGATGCCGAAGATGACCTGCGAGAAGCTTTCAATCACGTTGAAGATGATTTGGCCTTTGCTGCCCAGGCGATGCAGGGCAAAGCCAAACAACACAGCAAACAGCAGAACCTGGAGGATATTGCCGCTGGCGAACGCGCCGATGACGCTGCTCGGGATCACGTCCAGCAGGAAGGCGACCACGCCCTGATCCTTCGCCTGCTCGGCGTAAATCGCCACCGCTTTGGCATCCAGCGTGGCCGGGTCAACGTTCATGCCTGCGCCGGGCTGCACCACGTTCACAATAATCAGACCAATGATCAGAGCAATGGTACTGACCACTTCGAAATAGAGTAACGCCACGGCGCCAGTGCGGCCAACCGCCTTCATGCTCTCCATGCCAGCGATGCCGGTCACCACCGTACAGAATATGACCGGGGCGATGATCATTTTGATGAGCTTAACGAACGCGTCGCCAAGCGGTTTCATTTGTGCGCCGAGTTCAGGGTAGTAGTGACCAAGCAGAATACCGACTGCGATGGCCGTCAGGACCTGAAAGTAAAGGCTCTTGAAGATCGAGGTTTTCATAGGGTGTCCTTGGGAAGAAAAACCACAGGCTTTGTAAGGTTATGGTTAACCTGCGGCTTTAAAATAACACCCACATAACAGGACAGAAATAAACCAGGTTCAAATTTGAAACACAAATGTTAAGAAATTTGAGCTGGCTCGCACAAGCCAGCAACAAATTACAGGTTTGCGGGGCGGTCAGCGTCAGAAAGATAGCGTTCTTCGAAGGCGTCGGACGGCACGGCGCGGCCAAACAGGAAGCCTTGTCCACCCTCTACACCCGCGTCTGCCAGCCAGCGACGCTGGGCCTCGGTCTCGATGCCCTCGGCAATCACATGCAGATTGAGGCTGCGCGCCATCTGAATGATCGCCTGCACCATGCTGCTGTCGTTTGGCAGCCCGTCGACAAAGGTTTTGTCGATCTTCAGGACGTCTACCGGCAGCGTTTTCATGTGCTGAAGCTGGCGCAGCCCGGCGTAGCCCATGCCAAAATCGTCCAGCGCGATGCGGACACCGGCATTACGCAACGGCTTGAGGATAGCGACCGCTTCGTTAGGATCGTCAATGCGGCGGCTCTCGGTCACTTCCAGAATCAGGGTGTCAGGCTGGATCCGGTAGCGGTGGATCAGCTCCAGCACCTCCGAGACCATGGTCGGGTGCATCAGCTGTAACGCCGAGACATTCACCGACAGCGGCAAGGTAATGCCCCGTTCCTGCCACGCCGCCAGCTGGCGACACGACTCTTCCAGTACCCAGTAACCGACCGTGACCATCAACCCGCAGGACTCGATACGCTCGATCAGCCCCTCCGGCAGCTCCCATGCGCCGTCCGGCTGCTGGACGCGTAACAACGCTTCGGCGCTTTTCACCTCGCCCGTGAGTAAATTCACCTGCGGCTGTAGCCAGACGGCAAACTGGCGGTTATCCAGCGCCGTCAGAATGTCGCTCTCTTCCGTCAGGCGCTGCTGGGCTTTTTCCATCTGTTCCGGGTCGAAGAACTGGATCTGGTTTTTGCCTTTACGGCGGGCGGTAAAGGCCGCCGACACGGCGCGGCGGTAAAGCTGTTCCGCCGTCAGGTCGCCATAGAACATCGCAATCCCGATGCTCGCGCTTGGGCGCAGCTGAATGCCCTGAATCGGCAGCCGCTCATTAATAACAGTGAGTACTTGCTGACCTAACGTAACGGCGTGCCACGGCTCTTTCACGCCGTGGGCGATGATGACCAGGTCATAGCCGCTTACCTGCGTCAGCACCATGCGCGGCGAGAGCACCGATTTTACCTTCTCCACCAGCGTCAGCAGCAGCATTTCACGCTGGCTCTCTTTGAGCACGCCCGCTGTGTCCTGCAACGTTTCACAGGCCACGACCATTAGCGCGGTCGTCTGCTGGCGCGCCACCGTCTGCTCTAACATCGCCATCAGGAAGGCTTTGTTCGGCAGATCAGAGACCGGGAAGCGAGTAGCACTGCTGTTCAGCTCGGCCTGGTTGCGCATCACGCGCTGCTGGTTGATGTTGTAGCTGCGCACCAGCATGCCAATCTCGTCGTCATGGTGAAGACGCGGCAGCTCAAGCTGGTGCCCGACCTGCTCCTGTGGGGATAAATCGTTAAGCTCGCGGGCAATGCGGCGTAGCGGGTGCACAATCAGCCGGTTGATGCACCAGGTCAGCGCTACACTCAGCATCAGCGTCAAAAGTAAGTAAGTAGTTACTAACGTAGCGACCCAGCTCATGACGAACTTATACATGCGGTAGGAGTCCGCCTGCAGTACCAGATAGGCTAACGGCTGGGGGTTGGCCGGGCGTTCGAGAGAGTAAATCGGCAGCGAGATTTGGACCGGCAGCTCAAACATGCGCATCACCATCATCGGGACGGGTCGTTCAGGGATAAAGCTCATCCGCAGCGCCTGGAACTGGTTCGGCAAGACCACATCCGCCCGGCTGACGATACCGGCAGGCTGAATGCGTTTTAAAATGGTTTCCGCTTCGGGGATATCCCCTTTCAGAATCGACGAGGAGAGCGGGCCGCGTACCGAGCGGGCGATGCTTTCTAATTGCGAAGCCGTGTTATAGCGATTCTGCTGTACGGAATGAAACAGCAAAATGACGCAAAAAAGGAAGACAAACAGCAATGTGACGGCAGAAACCATCGCCATCTGTTTGATCGTTAGTGAACGGCTGACACGCAAAATGACTCTCCACAAAACTCGAAGCGCAGGGCGCACCAGGGAGTGAACCCGGTGCGCCTGAGTATACCCGATTGCTATGCTTTTAAGAGAGACTTACAAATGGATTAAGTAAAATCCGATTACCAGTCCGCATACGGCGTGAGCGGCTGAGGCGGTAAGTCCATATCGCCCTGCCAGCCTGCGGCAGAATAGCGCACGTAAAGCAGTGCATGACTCGGGGTATAGTCTTTCGCTTCCTGAATATCCACGCCCATGCCGACGAACCAGTTGGACGTGACGCGGCGCTCAATAATGGCGCGAGCGGTATAACCCGTGCCGGAGGAGCTGCTCCCGGTTTCCATCTCGTCCCGGTCAGTATAGCGGCCCGGCTCATTGGTGGGGATTAACCCCTGCTGCGGATAACGCATTACATCATCGGTTTTCGAACGCGACCAGGAGACAGAGCCGCCCAGCTCCCAGGACCAGTTCTCGGTGCGCTTACGCCAGGTCACCGGCAGCGCGAACGAGACATACTCCTGCGGGCTATAGTAACCGCCCTGTCCCAGCGTATAGGCACTCAGATCTTTATCGTAATGCCATACCATGTTAGAGACGCCAACCGTCAGGCGCTCGTTGTTTTCGTTGATTAATTTGTAGTAATAGCCGGTCATCCAGCGCACGCGCCAGTTATCTTCAACGTTTTTGCCGGTCAGGCTGTCGACGTTCAGGCTCGACCAGACGCCGTTCGCCTCGCCTTTGTCATAGCTAATGCTAACGCCGCCGCCGGTTGAGCGAACGCCGCCCCAGGTGGTGCCGGTGTTGGTATCTTTCTGCCCGGCAAAGGCCAGCATCGAGCTGGAGATCGGGCGACGATGGGCATTCAGGGTGTAGCCAATCGGCCCCAGATCGCTGCTGTAGCTCAGGCCGCCGACCACGTCTACCACGTCGAAGCCCATCGGGGTGGTACCGATGTCCCACGCCCAGGTTTTATTCTGCCAGCCCACGGCCACGCTGGCCCCGTTTGCCGACTGGTTGGTATTGCCGCTGCACGGCGTTTCGGCACAGGTACCCCATTTTGGATCGTAGGTGCCGTTAGTGGTGGCAAACGAACCGGCGTCCATGTTGACCAGATCGCTTCGGAAGAACATCCGGCCGTCTGACAACGGCGCATCAACCTGCAACATGGAGGTATGCGCTTTCAGATCGGAATAGCCTCCCGTGCCGCTGGAGCCCCAGTAGTCGTGCTGCAGCGTCACGTTAAGATCCTGCTGACGGTATAAATCACCGGCATCGCTGCGCACGCCGCGCTTCAGCCAGTCATCTTTTTCGTCGTTACGCGTGAGGCGGGTAAAGCTGTCGTTGTCCGCCGGGCGCGTGGTGGTTACGCCGGATGAGACCATCGCATCTTTATAGGTTTCCAGCGCCTGCTGAGGCTGGCCGTTCTGCGCCTGAAAACGCGCGGCATCACGTAACACCAGCGCGTTCTCCATTGACGGCGGCTGAGACGTCGCCTGCGGGATCAATTTGCTGAAGGTCTGGTCTGCCGCCGCGGTGTCACCCAGCCCTGCCTGCGCCATAGCGACCCGACGCTGCACGTTAAGCGAGCGCGGCTGGCCGTTTTCTGTGGCAGGCAGTTTTGCCAGTTCGGCGCGCGCTGCCTGCCGATCGCCTTCGGCAATATACACTTCGGTCAACCCCAGAAGGGCGTCCTCGTTTTGCGGCTCGCGCTGCAAAACGGTGCCGTAGGCGGTTTTTGCTGTAGCGTTGTCGCCGCGCTGCTGCGCCCAGTCTGCCAGCGTAAGATCGATACGCGTGGAGGCTGGCTGCTGGCGAAGCAGGGTTTCGGCCTCCTGCTCTTTTCCGCTGTCGCGCAGGCGGTTTGCCGTTTCCAGCACCTGATCGCTTTGCAGGCGATCCGCCAGCTCCTGAATGTTCCCGTTCCATTTATCACGCGGCAGCGTGTCGAGATGGGCCAGCGCGGCGCGATCCTGATTGTTACCGGAGAGGTACAGGCCGTAGGCGTACACCTGCTCCGGATCGCCCGGTTTCTGGCTGGCGAGCTGGCGCATCAGGTTATCTGCCTGGCCGTGCTGCCCGGCGCTGTAGAGATCGCGTGAGAGGCGATAGGTGATCCACACGTCGCCCGGCGAGAGCGCCAGACGACGGCGCTGAATGTCCGCAGCCTGCGCGAATTTCCCTTCGTTTTCCAGCTGCTCCGCCTGGGCGGACAAACGGTCATTGGTCAGCCCGCGCTCGATATCATCAATACTGCGGCGCTGGCTGGCAGAGAGAGACTGAATAAATTCCGCCGCCTTTTCCGGGGACTGCGCGCGGTAGAGCCTGGCAAGACCGCGCACCGCGTTGCTGTTCCCGCTGTCCATGCGCAACGCCTGGCGATAGTAACGCTCAGCCGCTGCGTTATCGTTACGCGCCGTGGCGGCATCGCCCAGGCCCAGCACCGCATAGCTGTCGGTATTGTCGATGTTACGCGCCTGCTGGTAAAAGCGCTCCGCCTGCGCGGTATCGTTGGCTTTCAGGGCGGCATCGCCCTGCTGGATCAGCAGCCAGTAGCGGTTGACTTTCAGCAGGCTGTCCCATTTGCCCCGGTTATCACTCTGCGGGTCGAGCGCAATCGCTTTTTCGAACTGCGCCACCGCGCGGGCGCGATCGCCTTTCTGGGAATAGGCCTGCCCCAGCGCGCCAATGGCTTCGCTGTCAGTATGATTCGCGCTGACGGCCTTTTGCAGTTCGGCAACAGCTTTGCTGCCCTGCCCGGCATCTACGGCGGCCAGCCCTTCGGCTTTGGCACGGAAGGTCGGATCCGCGAGCTGTTTTTGCTGGGCTTCCAGCTGAGAACGCGCAGCCGTGACGCTATCGCCGTCGCTAAACACGCTCAGGTATTTCTGTAGCTCGCTGACGCTGGCCGCGCTGGTGGGCCGATCTTTGATCTGCTCATACCACATATCCGACGCCTGGCCGCGACCGCTGTTGGATTTCGCCATCTCCAGGAGGACCGCGAAACCTTCGTCCCGGCGTTCAGTCTGGAAAAGCAGCTGCGCCAGCGTGGCCTGAAGCTGGGTATTCCCCGGATTATCGGCATTGATTTTTTTCAGCTGGTTAATGGCCGCATTGCGGCGGGCCGGATCTTTCGCCACCACGTTCCAGTATTCGGAAGCCAGCTCGGCGCCCGGCGGGTTACCGGAAAAGAGTTTGTCATAGGCGGCTATCGCCTCCTGCGTATGGCCGGTCGAGGCCAGCAGGCGGGCCTGCTGGAGTGCCTGACGCCCGTCCGGCGTGGAGAGCAGGATCGCATTGCGGGAAGACTGGTAGGCGCCGGAGCCGGGGGCGATCTCCTTCAGGCGGTCCAGCGCTTTTTGCGCAGCGCCGGTATCACCCTGTCGCAGCAGGTAACGCAAGCGGGCGGCAATGACATCCGGATTGTTGGGATCGATAAGCTCGAGGCGATACAGCGACTGGCGGACCAGATCCTCACGTTGCATCGATTCACCCAAACGCACCTGCTCCAGCAGCAACTGCTGCTGCGGCGAGTTGGTGGCCTGGGCCATCGGCATGAGCGCCAGGCCAAGCGATAAACTGAGTAGATTTACTGTGAACTTGCGCATTCCTGGCCCCAATCCGGTATTAATTCACCCTGTGCGGTGAAGCGAAAACGGTGCTGATCCCACCCTTGTCCGAAGAGGGTCAGTACATAGCTGTAATAGGCGTTGTTATCGGGAAAACGATCGGCCACGCGCTGACGTTGAACCGCTTGCGCATCGCGATTTTGCAAAAAGGGCAGCAGCGCGGCCGAAAACCCGACCGGGCCGTCATTCGTTCGTTTCCCCGTCGCGATGTCGACTTTTTCCGGGGGCAAACCCTGTTTAGCGGTTGTCGCCGCCATCGGCTGGAAGCGCGCCAGCAGCCGGGCTTTCTGCGGGTCTTTATCGTTCATCATGCCTGCCCACAGGTAAACGCGAATCGCATCATAGCTCCCCACAAGGGAGGTGCTCTGTTTTAGCTGCCAGCCTTTGCTTTTCTGGTACTGCACCCAGTCCGGGGAGAAGCCTTTGGGTGCTGTCTCCAGCAGCAGGCGCAGGTTGGTTTCACGTAGTGTCGTCCAGGGGGTGCCAAAACGGGTGAAGTAGCTTGCCAGCTGCGGCGGGAGATAGCTGGGGTTAAAACGCCAGGCGTTCTCTTCGGCAAAGCCGACTTTTCCCGGCAGCAGCATGGAGCCAAGCCCCGGCACTTTCACCACTTCCTCACGGGCGATGCGCTCAAGCAGCGCGTTGCCGGTGCGGGTATAGTCAGGATTTTTCCACAACCGCCCCGCCTCCAGCAGCGACCAGGCGATCCAGATATCGGCGTCCGACGCGGAGTTATCGTCGATGACCGCCCAGGTCTCTTTGTTCTTCTGCCCCCACAGCCAGGCGGGCAGGTGCTGCGTTAAATCGCCTTCGGCCAGGTTGTCGCGCGTCCACGCCAGCAGCTGGTCGAACGCTTTACGGTCGTTGGCGACAAGGGCAAAGAATAATCCGTAGCTTTGCCCCTCCGAGGTGGTGATTTTGCGCGCGTCACTGGGATCAATGACGCGCCCGCCTTCGCTCATGTAGTCCTGTTTGAACTGCTCCCAGGCGGGCCAGGTGCAGGCGGCGCGGAGATCCGTCACCGCCAGCATCATCGCGGCGAATACGTACCAGCGTAAGGCTTTCATCACAACTTACTCACGATCCGGGTTCAGGCGACGACGGCTGATGATGCGCAGCAGACGCCACAGCACCCACGCCAGCAGCACGACGCTGACGGCGGCCAGAATGGCCAGCAGCACCGGATGGTTCGACAGCGCATACCACAGACGCTCAAACCATGGCAGATGCCCGACATAGTAAATATCCCCGACGCGCAGGCTGTTGACGCCGGACTCACGAATGACGGCCACCGAGCCAAACATCGCAGCACGTTTACCGCTGTCGTTCATGGCGTTGTTGAGCAGCTCATACCCGCGCGGGCTGTCCGCCAGCAGCGCAATCACGCTACGCTGGTCGTGATACGGCGACTGGAAGCCCACAATTGCCGCCATCGGGCCTTGCGACGTAATGGCGGTCTGCGCCCCAGCCTGACGGCCATTGTCATCCGGCATAATGCTCGGGAAGTCGGTCTGACGCAGCGGGGTGTTCACCCAGGACTGGGTGGCCTGCACCAGCAGGTCGACGCGTTTGTCATCCTTCAGCTTGTCCGGGATGGTGCCGATCACCATGATGTCAGCATCTTTGTTCTGCAGTTGGCTGCCATCGTCGGTCAGGGTGACGTTTATCGCCGGTAAGCCGGTTTGTGCGCCCACGGACGCCATGGTGTCCAGCAGCGTGGAGACCTGCGCTTCGTTTGGCGTTTTTGGCACAACGACAATGGATTCAGAGAGATCGGCCATACGGCTGAACGGGAAGCTGGCGTTGGCGAAGGCCCGCAGGTCCGGCATGGCGAGGAAGTGATAGAACGTCGAGAAGTCGATGGTTGACTCGTCGCCAATCACCACATGATTCTCCACCGGCTGGAAGGAAATGCAGTTCTCCACCGAGCCGCCAGGCATCGGGTTCACGTACTGGAAGTCAAAGCGCAGCTGGTTGATCGCGCCCAGCTTCAGAGCCGGGATCGAGACGTCGGTTTTGCCATCCAACAGCCCCTGCAGCACCGGCAGGCGCAGCATTAGCTGGTTGGTCTCCTGGTTGCTGGCCAGGCTGAAGGACTGCAGGAACTGGTTGTTCAGGCTGATGTCCATGCGCGAGCTGTCTTTGGTCGCGGGCGCGGTGTAGCGGTATTTCAGATTGATATCAATACCGTTGGTGCGCAGCAGATAGAGATCCGGCGGCAGGTTCAGCGACAGATTGACCGGCGACGGCTCCAGCCCGGAGGACTGCAGCTGCTCTTCATAGGTTTTCAGCTCGCCGAAGGTGATGGCGCGATCGGTACGCACCCAATTCGGCGCATCGTATGGCTTACGCGCCAGCAGCGGCTTCACCTCATCCACCACTACGCTGCTGCCACGAAACAGGATGTTCCCCTGGGCAATCCCTTTGGCTGCCTGCACCAGGTCTTTGTCATCACGACCAAACACCACCAGCAGCTTCACGTAAGGGTTATCCGGGTGGTTCATCATCTCAACCGTCGGGGCTTTTACGTCCGGGTGGTCACGCAGGAAGGCCGGGCGTTTAGCGTTAGTGGCAAACACGATGGCGTTTTTGTCCGGCATTTTATCGTACATGACCGGGAAGCTCTGACCGCGCCAGCCGGAGCGGGAACCAAACCACGAGGCCACAATAGTCGCCGCCAGCTGTTCCGTCACGTCAGGGGAACCGGCAAAGACCATCGGCAGCGTTAGCTGACGGTTGTCGCGCGGATCGAAGAACGGGACCGGGAAAGCAGAAAGATCGTTTTTCAGCGCCAGTGACTGGTAGGTCATCTGCAGCGATGAGTTCCGCCCCACGTCCATCCACAGGGTACTGCTGGAGGGGTTTTCACAGACGTCGCGGTAGTGGCCGACAAACTCCAGACGCACGCGGTTGAAATCGGTGATGAACAGCGGGTTGATCGGCACCTGAGCCTGGGTTTTCTTACCCAACTGCTCTTTGGTGACCGGCAGAACGTCCATCAGCTCGTCATTCAGATAAACTTTCAGCTGTGACTGTACCGGCAGCAGCGAGGGCGACGGCGTGTACTCAAGATTCAGCACCGCCTGAGAGACCACTTCATCGCTGCGCATGCCGAACTCAACGCCACCCTTAGGGTTGGTGCCACGAAGCACCATGCTGCCCGGAGGCGGCGCAATTTGCGCAAAGGTCAGCTTCACGTCACGTGACGGAACGTTATCCGCCACGACGGGCGCGTTGGCTCCCGTTACGCCCGGCATCACCTGCCCGACCACCGGCGTTGCAGCCTGCGCCCCGTTCTGGTTTACCGGCAGGGTGTTCCCCTCGGTCGGTTGATTCGGGACAACGTTTTCCGTTTGCCCTGGCGCCGCGGTCACGACGGGGTCGGTCGCCTGCGCGACGACGGGAACCGTGGGAGCCGGCGTCGCCGCAGCATTATCCGGCGCGGCGTTAGCCACTGTTGCGGGAAGCGCACTCATCCCCATTGCCACTGCACATAACCAGGAAAGTTTAGTTTTCATCGCGTTATCATCATTGTTGAGCCATAACCGGGTCCGCCTGCTTCGCTTCATTTCGCTCGGGTCGACGCGGAATGAACGACACGACCCAGGAAATCAGCGAAGTAAGTGACCGGAAAATTAATTTCACCGACGACGGGGCAAATTCTGCAAGGTGACGATAGCCACGGAACCCCAGCTTCAGAATATCCAGCAGGCTTTCCAGAGGTTTATCTTCCGGGAAGCTGTCCTGCCAGAGCGCCCACGTATCCGCGCGAGCAAACGTACACTGCACAAAATCGATGTGTTGCTTCTTGGTCAGCGGCATCAGCTGCAGACCGACTTCATTTCCTGACACACGGGCCACCTGCGTCGGGAAGACATACTCTTGCTGGCCGCGTTTGAGCAGCAGGTTGACCTTCTGCCCCTCCAGCACTTTCGCCTGCCCGTTGATCTTGATCCCCAGCCCCCCGTCAGAGAAGTCATGCACGGTACAGGAGAAGAGGTGACCATCTTCACGGGCAATGGCTGCCGGCATGCTGATCTCGACGCGGTGCGCGCGACGGACCTGCTTGCTCTCGACCGAAACGGCCACCGCGCCGCCAAGGATAATCAGGTTGTAGAACACCCATGCCACGCTGACGAACACCGTCAGGATTTCGTTTTCCGGGCCGTAGTAGTAACGCCAGATACCGGCAATCACGCCAACGATGTTGAGCAGCACAAGGAAGATATACGGACGGGAGATCACCCAGTCGACGTACTCCTCTTCCACCAGCCCGCCTTTGGCGGTGACGTTAAACTTGCCTTTGTGCGGGTTAATCAGCGCCACCATGGTGGGCGGCGCGATATACCAGGCCAGCACCGTTTCGTAGATTTCACTCCAGAACGAGTGCCGGTATTTGCCCTGAATCTTCGAGTTGGTCAGGCTGGCGTGGATCATATGCGGCAGCACAAAGAGCGCGATCATCAGCGCAGGCGCGTAGATGATATAGGCGTGCAAGAGCAGGAACGCCAGCGGCGCGGTCAGGAAGATGAGCCGCGGAATGCCGGATAAGAAGTGGAACATGGCGTTGACGTAGCACAGGCGCTGCGCCAGCTTCAGCCCTTTCCCCGTTAGCGGGTTATCAAGGCGGAAAATCTGCACCATGCCGCGCGCCCAGCGGATACGCTGGCCGATATGCGCAGAAAGCGACTCCGTTGCCAGACCGGCCGCCTGCGGAATACGCATATAGGCCGAGGTATAGCCGCGACGGTGCAGGCGCAGCGAGGTGTGAGCATCTTCGGTGACCGTCTCAACGGCAATGCCGCCAATTTCATCCAGCGGCTTACGGCGGATAACCGCGCACGAGCCGCAGAAGAAGGTGGCGTCCCACATATCGTTCCCGTCCTGTACCAGGCCGTAGAACAGGGTGCCTTCGTTCGGGGTTTTACGGAAGCGCCCGAGGTTGCGTTCAAACGGATCCGGCGAGAAGAAGTGGTGCGGCGTCTGCATCATCGCCAGCTCTTTCTCTTTCAGGAACCAGCCCATGGTCATTTGCAGGAACGAGCGCGTCGGGACGTGGTCGCAGTCAAAGATGGAGACAAACTCCCCTTTGGCATATTTCAGCGCATTGTTGATGTTCCCGGCTTTGGCGTGTTCGTGCGTAGTACGGGCGATGTATTCCACCCCCACCTCTTCCGCAAACTGACGAAACTCCGCCCGGCCGCCGTCATCAAGGATCCAGATTTTGAGCTTGTCCTTCGGCCAGTCGATACCCAGCGCGGCGTAGATAGTATTTTTTACCACGCTCAGGTCTTCGTTATAGGTCGGCACGAAGAGATCGACCGATGGCCACTGGGTCGTGTCTTTCGGCAGCGGTACCGGCTGACGATTCAGCGGCCAGACCACCTGGAAATACCCCAGCACCAGCACAATCCACGCATAGGTTTCAGCAAACAGCAGCACCAGGCCGCACACCAGGCTTACCGGGTCATCCCAGTTAAGCGTTGAGGTGTAGCGCCACCAGATGTAGCGGCAGGAGACGGTCAGCGACAGCACGATCAGCATCAGGGCCGAGAACCGCCCCGGAATACGCCGGACCAGCAGCGCCACGCCCCAGAGCAGGATCAGGAAGGTGAACTGCGCCAACGGGTTAAAGGGCTGCGTAATACAGACCAGTGCCAGAATCAGCGAGAAGACGACAATTAAGCCGAGGATAAAACGACGCAAGCCCGGATGCAGATGCCCGAGCTCTTTATGATCGTCCAGATGGCTGGTCCTGTCGCCCACGCGCTCGGGCAGCCTGTCCAGCCAGCGGTGGTAGCGCTCGCGGAAATTCTGCACCCGATTAAAGCTGCGCCAGTGCGGCGTTTTCTTATCTGATACGGGCGAAGTTGCTACCAGCCAGAGCGCCTGAATGGCGTAACGCGCCGGGTCCAGGGGGCGCGGCCTGTCAGGATTAATGTGCGGATAAAGCTCCCCGTGCCGCGCGCGAATGCGCTGCCAGCGGGGGTGTTCCAGCGGAATGAACAGCCAGGCCAGGATCGTCCAGAAACAGCCAAGCGCAGCGCTTAGCGACGACGCCCCGTGGTGACGATAATGACGATAGCGCTCGCTCAACCGCGCGCTGACCGGCGGTATGAGTAGCCAGGTGGACACGCGGATCATGCAGGACTCCCGGCAGATTCCCCGCGCCCGGCGTAGTGCAGCAAGCACCAGTTCGCCAGCGTCAGGATCTCTTCCGCCGCCAGTGAATCGCTCCGGTATTCGCCAAGCGGCTGTTTGGAGGCGAGGCACTCCGCCATGGCTTCATCACGATGGATGACCATCGGCAAGAGGCGTCGCTGGCTTTGCAGCCAAATCTGGTACAGATCGTCCTGGATCTGGCTGCTGAGGCGCAGATCGTTAATCAGAATGTGGGCATTCGCCGGCAGAGCCTGCTGATGCAGCCGGATATGGCAATTCGCATCAACGTTAACAATGGAGAGCACGTGATCGCACTGGGTAATGAGTTGGCGCGTCAGCGGATCGCTACCGTGCGGCAGATCGAGCACTATCCAACGGTAATGGCCCTGCTCTTTCAAACGCTGCAAAGCGTTGCTGAACTGCGCAAGCAGGGGCTGATGCGCATTTTCGTTCTCGCGTTCTGCAACGGTCAGTTGCCCGTAGGGGAGCAAATCCAGCAGGGAAGTGTAACGCAGGCCCGCGTCCTGCCACTCTTTACCATCGAGAAATGCTCGCGCCCAGCCGTCTTGATGGCGGAAGTCGACGTTGAACGACATGCGCAGCAAATTGTCGGGGCAGGCATCAATGACCAACACCGATTCACCCAGTAGTTGCAATGACCACGCCAGCGCCGCGGTGACGGATGTTGTACCCACACCGCCACGGACGCCCTGTAATCCGAGTATGGCCATCAATGGCTCCCTTATTGTTGTTGGGCAAACTCAGCCAGCAACGGCCAGCGTTTAATCGCCGCTGCCAGTTGTTCCCGCTGGGAAATATCGGTGTAATCAATTTCAGGCAAAGAAAAAGCCTGCGAGAGCGCCAGAAAATCATTTTGGAATGTGTAACCCAGGCTACTGTCGACCGGCGTTCCGGGTTCATTATTATGCATTTTTATTCCATCACGTTGATTAAAGTCGCGGGATCAGATGAAGCGAAGCCTCCTGCCTGCGAATTTTCATTTACATGCTAAATCTGATGTTCTTTAATTTCAATGTTAGGTTTATTTCTACGCTTTCGCTAGTAAACTGAGATACAGATAAATTCGATGATAGAGGGACACCGTGGACTCCATATTTTCTATTGGCATCCAGTCATTATGGGACGAATTGAGCCACATGCCAGTCGGTGGAGTCTGGTGGATTAATACGGAGCGCAATGAAGACGCCATAAGCCTGGTAAACCAGACCGTAGCCGCGCAGGGCGGGGATTCCCGCGTTGCCGTTATCACCATGGGCGACGATCCTAAACAGGTTATCAGGCTCGATGAAAATAATGGCCCACAGACGGTAAGGCTATTTACGATGTCATCCGAAACCGAAAGCCTGAACTTCCTGCCCCGTGATATTCAGTGCACCATTGATCCGGATCACTATTTACTGATACTTAAATGCGCAAATAACGTGCTGCAAAATATATCCCCACAAAAAATTGTGCAGTGGATAGAAAAAATCAACAAATGGGCGAAAAATCGAAACTGTTCAGTATTGGTCATTAACCCCGGCAGTAATAATGACAAGCTTTTTTCATTTTTAATGGCGCAATATCGTTCCCTTTTCGGTCTCGCAAGTATCCGTGACCAGACCGACAGTTATCTTTACGATATTGCGTTCTGGTGCAATGAAAAAGGGGTGAGCGCCCGCCAACAACTTACCCTGAAACAGATCGACGGTCAGTGGCATCTCTCCCGACAGGAAACGGCGGTGGTGCAGCCGCGCAGCGATGAAAAACGCATTCTCAGCCATGTTGCGGTATTAGAAGGTGCGCCTGCGCTCTCGGAAAACTGGTCCCTCTACGATACAAATGAAGCGGTCTTTAATGAAGCCCGCACGACGCAGGCAGCGACCATTGTTTTTTCATTAATGCAGAATAACCAGATTGAAACGCTGGCGAGACATATACACACGTTGCGTCGTCAGCGCGGAAGCGCACTGAAAATCGTCGTGCGTGAGAACAATACCAGCCTGCGCGCCACCGATGAGCGGCTGCTTCTGGGCTGCGGTGCCAATATGATCGTGCCCTGGAATGCGCCACTCTCACGCTGCCTGACGCTTATCGAAAGCATTCAGGGCCAGCAGTTTAACCGCCACGTTCCGGAAGATATCAGCACCCTGCTTTCGATGACCCAGCCGATGAAACTGCGTGGCTATCAAAAGTGGGATACCTTCTGCGATGCGGTCAGCAATATGATGAGCAACACGCTGCTTCCGGCAGATGGCAAAGGCGTGATGGTCGCGCTGCGCCCGGTGCCGGGTATTCGGGTTGAACAGGCGCTGACCCTGTGCCGGCCCAACCGCACGGGGGATATCATGACGATTGGGGATAACCGCCTGGTGCTGTTTTTATCCTTCTGTCGGGTGAACGATCTCGATACGGCCCTTAACCACATCTTCCCGCTACCAACCGGGGATATTTTCTCTAACCGCATGATTTGGTTCGAAGATAATCTTATCAACGCAGAACTGGTGCAGATGCGTACCCTGAAACCGGAACAATGGTCAAAACCGCTCCCGATGACGAAGAGTGTCAAACCGATCCTCAATGCGCAGCATGACGGACATACCTGGCGTCGGGTTCCCGAACCTCTGCGTCTGTTGTCTGAGCAGCCGGAGGGATCAAAATGAGCATCAGCGATATCCTTCAGCTGGTCATACTCTGTGCGCTGATATTTTTCCCGCTTGGCTACTATGCGCGTCATTCGCTGCGTCGGATGCGCGATACGGCCAGAATACTGTTTATAAAACCTCGCTACGTTAAACCCGCCGGAACACTGACACGAGCTCCGAACGTCAAGGCAACCCGAAAACATGACTAATTCTACCTATACCACGTCGGCGCCATCGCCGCTCTGGCAATACTGGCGCGGCCTTTCCGGCTGGAACTTCTACTTTCTGGTGAAATTTGGTCTGCTGTGGGCAGGCTATCTTAATTTCCACCCTCTGCTGAACCTGGTGTTTATGGCATTCCTGCTGATGCCCATTCCCAACGTCAGGCTGCACCGTATACGCCACTGGATCGCTATTCCGATAGGGTTTGGTCTGTTCTGGCATGACACCTGGCTGCCTGGCCCGGAAAGCATTATGAGTCAGGGCTCGCAGGTTGCGGGCTTTAGTTCCGACTATATTCTCGATCTGACCGAGCGTTTCATTAACTGGGAGATGATTGGGGCAGTGTTCGTGCTGCTGGTCGCCTGGCTGTTCCTGTCACAATGGATCCGCGTCACGGTGTTTGTGGTCGCGATTATGGTCTGGCTTAACGTGCTGACGCTGACAGGCCCGAGCTTCTCCCTGTGGCCAGCCGGTCAGCCAACCACCACGGTCACCACCACTGGTGGCTCTGCGGCGGCTACCGTGGCGACAGCGGGCGACACGCCGGTGGTAGGTGATATCCCTGCGCAAACGGCACCGCCGACCTCGGCGAACCTGAATAACTGGCTTTCAAGTTTCTATACGGCTGAAGACAAGCGTCAGACCAAATTCCCGGACGCGCTGCCTGCCGATGCTCAGCCGTTTGAACTGCTGGTGATCAACATCTGTTCCCTGTCCTGGGCCGACGTCGATGCCGCCGGGTTGATGTCGCACCCGCTGTGGTCGCACTTTGACATCCAGTTTAAAGATTTTAACTCTGCCACGTCGTACAGCGGCCCGGCAGCCATTCGTCTGCTGCGTGCGAGTTGCGGTCAGCCATCGCACAAAAACCTTTACCAGCCAGCGGGCAACCAGTGTTACCTGTTTGATAACCTGGCTAAGCTGGGCTTCACGCAGCACCTGATGCTCGGCCATAACGGTCAGTTTGGTAACTTCCTGAAAGAGGTGCGTGAGCAAGGGGGAATGCAGGCCCCGCTGATGGATCAAACCGGCCTGCCGGTGCAACTGCTGGGCTTTGACGGTTCGCCGGTATACGACGACGCCGCCGTGCTGCAGCGCTGGCTTCAGACCATCGACAAAGACACGAACCCACGCAGCGCCACGTTCTATAACACCCTGCCGCTGCATGACGGGAACCACTTCCCGGGCGTGAGCAAAACGGCGGATTATAAAGTGCGTGCGCAGAAGCTCTTTGACGAGCTGGACGCGTTCTTAACCGAGCTGGAAAAATCAGGCCGTAAGGTGATGGTGGTTGTGGTGCCAGAACACGGCGGTGCGCTGAAGGGCGACAGAATGCAGGTGTCCGGCCTGCGCGATATCCCAAGCCCGTCCATCACCAATGTGCCTGCCGGGATTAAGTTCATCGGCATGAAGGCACCGCACCAGGGCGCACCGGTTGAGATCACGCAGCCAAGCAGCTACCTGGCGATCTCAGAAATCGTTGCCCGCGCGGTCGACGGCAAGCTGTTTGTGGAAGATAGCGTGAACTGGGATCAGCTTACCAGCAATCTGCCGCAGACGGCTGAGGTATCGGAGAACGCCAATGCGGTGGTGATCCAGTACCAGAAAAAACCGTATGTTCGTCTCAACGGCGGGGACTGGGTTCCTTATCCGCAATAACGACGTACAACTAAAAAGGGAGCCAACCGGCTCCCTTTTTTTATTCTGCGCTTCGCAGCGAGATTTCACCGCCCACCCAGGGCTTGATCGCGCCGTCTTGTTCAAGGAGCAGCGCGCCCTGTGCATTGATACCCCGGGAAATTCCGACGATCTCGCGTTCGCCAATCAGCAGTTTGACCGGACGGTTGATAAAGTTATCCAGCTTTTCCCAACGCGACAGGAACGGCGTTAAACCTTCCTGCTCAAAGAGCGTCAGGGAACTGCGCAGCTCTTTTATCATGCGTACGGCGAGAGTATTACGATCGATGGTGATCCCCGCTTCCTGCAGGTTGGTCCAGGCCTGATTCACCACATCACTCTGCACGTTACGCATGACCATATTCAGGCCAGCGCCAATCACAATCTGCGCGGCATCGCCGGTTTTACCGGTTAATTCAACCAGGATACCCGCCAGTTTACGATCGTCGAGATAGAGATCGTTCGGCCATTTAACCCGTACTTTATCGGCACCCAGATCGTGAAGCACTTCGGCCATCACAATCCCAATCACCAGGCTCAGGCCGACAGCGGCGGCAGGCCCTTGCTCAAGACGCCAGTACATTGACAGGTAGAGGTTGGCACCAAAAGGAGAGAACCATTTTCGCCCACGGCGGCCCCGCCCGGCCTGCTGATATTCCGCCACGCAGGCATCACCCGAATCGAGATCGGCCAGGCGATCCAGCAGGTACTGGTTGGTGGAATCGATTACCGGCAGGACGGCCACCTTTCCCTGACCAATCTGGCTACGGATCGCCTCCTCATTCAGGAGCTGGATAGGCTCCGGCAGGCTGTAGCCTTTGCCGGGCACGGTGAACACATCGACCCCCCAGTCGCGGAGCGTCTGGATATGTTTATTAATACCGGCGCGGCTCATGCCCAACTGCTCGCCCAGCTGCTCGCCAGAGTGAAACTCTCCGTCAGCCAGAATGCCGATCAGGGTTAAGGGAACGGTATTATCCTTCACGCAATTGTCTCCACGGCGCTGACTTCACCCATGCGACCAATAAAGCGCACTTCGGGCTCGAGCCAGACGTTGAATTTCTCGCCCACACGCTGGCGAACATGATGAGCAAGCTTGACCACGTCTTCACTGGTCGCATTGCTTTGATTGATCAGTACCAGCGCCTGCTGACGATGAACGGCAGCACCGCCCACCGACGTGCCTTTTAGTTCACATTGATCGATAAGCCAGCCAGCAGCCAGCTTCACGCTGCCATCCGCCTGTGGATAATGGGGTGCCGTTGGCCAGCCTGCCAGGAAAGCTTTCGCCGTTTCGCCGCTGATAACCGGGTTTTTGAAGAAACTGCCCGCATTACCGTTCACTTTCGGATCAGGCAGTTTTGTCATCCGCATATGGCAGACTGAATCAAAGACTTCCCGGGCGGTGACGGTCGCGGGATCGAGACGGGTTAAATCACCGTAGGTCAGAACGGGCGTCCACGCTTTCGCCAGACGAAGACCTACGGCCACAATCACGTAGCGATCCTGGTATTCATGCTTGAAAATACTGTCCCGATAGCCAAAACGGCACTGCTCTGCGGTCAAACGCAGGGCGTTTCCGGTCGCCAGCTCGAGGCAGTCGACATATTCGCAGACGTGTTTTAGCTCGATACCGTACGCACCAATATTTTGAATCGGTGACGATCCGGCACAACCGGGAATGAGTGCAAGGTTTTCGAGACCCGGCATGCCTTGTTCAAGAGTGTATTGCACCAGATGGTGCCAGTTTTCGCCGGCCCCGACGTGCAAATGCCAGCTGTCGGCGCACTCTTTAACATCAATTCCCATGATGCGGTTGACGATAACCGTTCCCGCAAAATCATCGAGAAACAGGACATTACTTCCTTCGCCCAGAATAAGTACGGGTTCACCGTTTTCTGCTGCGTTTTGCCATGCTTCCAGCAGTTGCTGAGCACTCTCGGCACGTACAATTTGATTAGCATTGCGTTGAATGCCAAAGGTATTCCAGGGCTTAAGGGAGTGGTTCATAGACGCTATCCTGATGCAAAAACGGTGATAGTTTACCGTATATGCAGGAAATTGGGGGATTAGTTTGTGGAGAGGTTTTGGGGTACAAAAACGCAAAAAGGCCATCCTTCCGGATGGCCTCTTCACTTGTTTGATGCCTGGCAGTTCCCTACTCTCACATGGGGAGACCCCACACTACCATCGG